>JBNJEL010000008.1:0-30915 GCA_051745835.1 Bacillota bacterium | reverse complement strand
TATCTTGCCAATTACTGCTGCTTCTAAGTTCCACTTAGCAAAGATCTCTGCGACTAACTCAATCTGTTCTGGATGTGGAATAACTAACATTCGCTCCTGCGACTCCGATAACAGCACTTCATACGGTGTCATCTCTTGAGCACGCTGCGGTACTAAATCTACATCGAGTTCAATACCAACATCACCACGGCTTGCCATCTCACAGGCAGCACCAGTCAGCCCAGCTGCGCCAAGATCTTGAATTCCAATCACCGCTCTTGACTTAATTAGCTCTAAGCAGGCTTCGAGTAATAACTTCTCTTTAAACGGATCACCAACCTGCACTGCAGGAAGCTCCTCGGTCGACTCCTCTGTTAATTCATCCGAAGCAAAACTAGCCCCCTGAATCCCGTCGCGACCAGTTTTAGCACCCACAATCATTACTGGATTGCCAATCCCCACTGCCTTAGCAGTAGTTATATCTTCCTGATTCATAATTCCCACACACATAACATTAACTAATGGATTCTGTTGATAGGCTGAGGAGAAGTGAGTTTCACCTCCTACTGTCGGTACTCCTACCGCATTACCATAACCAGCTATCCCTTCTACGACACCTTCTAATAAGAACTTCACCCGATCATCAGCTAAATCACCAAACCGTAGTGAATCAAGAATAGCGATCGGCCGCGCTCCCATAGTAAAGATATCACGAATAATCCCACCAACTCCGGTAGCCGCTCCTTGACGAGGTGAGATTGCTGAAGGATGATTATGACTCTCCATCTTAAATGAGACTGCTTGTCCATCACCAATATCAATAATTCCGGCATTCTCTCCGGGGCCTTGTAAGACCTGCTCTCCCGCAGTCGGTAGCTTTCTAAGTAATGCCTTAGAGTTCTTATAGCTACAGTGTTCTGACCACATCACCCCATACATTCCTAACTCTAAACGATTGGGCTGACGATCTAAAAGATTAGTAATCTGCTCATACTCAGATTTAGTTAATCCTTCAGCTAACCAGGGCTTAGTACTCACTACACTCACCTCCGCTAGTTAGATACTCAATAACCGAAGTGAAGAAACGATAACCATCTTCAGATTGCGAACCAAGTAACTCTTCACAAGCACGCTCAGGATGAGGCATCAACCCCAAAATATTACGATCCCGATTACAGATACCGGCTATATTATTAAGCGAACCATTAGGATTTTCATTTGAACTACTATACTGCACTACAATTTGATTATGAGTAATTAATTCTTCTAACCCTGACTGATCAATATAGTAATTACCTTCGCGGTGAGCAACTGGAATCTTAATTCGCTCCCCCGCCTGAAAGTGATTAGTAAACGGCGTCTGTGGATTAACCACTCTTAACTCTACATCTTGGCAGGTAAACTTAAGGTTCTGATTAACCTTCATCGCTCCCGGCAATAAGCCTGCTTCCAATAAGATCTGAAAGCCATTACAAATCCCCAGCACTAGACCGCCCGCTTGAGCATACTCAATTACCGCTTCCATCATCGGAGCAAAGCGAGCAATTGCACCACTGCGTAGATAATCACCATACGAGAAACCGCCAGGCAGAATAATCAAATCATACTCCGATAAATCCTTCTCCTCTTGATACCACAACATATCTGTCGGCTCTGCTAACAGATTAGCTGTAACATGATAGCAATCTTGATCACAGTTAGAACCAGGAAAGGTAACTATTCCACAGCGCATTATTCTGCCCCCACTTGATAACACTTAAAAGTATAATCTTCAATCACTGGATTAGCCAGTAACTCTTTACACATCTGATTTACCTGTTCTTCAACTCCAACCTGAGACTCTATATCTGTTAAGGTTAATTCGATATACTTACCAACCTGTACATTATCTACATTTTTATAATCCAACTTAGTTAAACCATCTTTCACCGCTTCGCCCTGCGGATCTAAGATGCTCTCCTTTAGCAAGACCTTAATCTCAACTCTCCACTGCATAACCTAAATCCTCCTCTAAATAAGTATCCATCACACTATCATATAATTATTCTACTTCCACCCTCCTAACTCCCCCTTAAATTAATGCTAATCTCTGTTACTTATTCGATTATCTGATATCTTAATTTGGTAAATAATTATAAATAAAACATAAAAATTATTCTGCCACGAATCTACACAAATTTACACTAATTAAGAATTAACTATTTAAAGTTAATATTCAGCTATCAGAGCCTTAATCTTACTCACTGAATTAAGACCTACTCGCCGCCCCACTTCTAATAGGTAAGGAATCTTATCCGTATCGGTTAGACTAATCTTACCTACCTCTGGTCGTAGGACTAAATCAGCATAGCTATCCAGCTTCAAATCAGAGACTTCTTGCCCCATAATATCATAGGACTGTAGTAAGATATCAATAGGATTCTTAATCGACTGATCATCTTGAATCTCAAACTCCAAATCAACTGCAATCTTAACATCAACACCTAATTGATCCAAGATATCGGCTGGTACATTATCCTTAAGTCCACCATCAACTAATAAACGGTTATTAATCTCCACCGGAGTAAAAAAACCAGGAATCGCCACGCTAGCACGGATAGCTCGGGCTAAGTATTGATCAGTAATGAAGATATTATCTTGTTGATGAAGTCCTAACTGCTGGTTTAAATTATCAAGCCCTTGTAGCGAAGGAGTTAAGCTATGCTCGGTAAAAATAATTAAATTACCACTTTTAATATCAGTAGCTGTAATAGCAATCGGAATCTTAGTTTGATCAAAGAACTTACAGCTAGTCTGACAGAATAGAAACTCCTCTAACTCCCGCCCGTCAATAATCCCCTTCGGCATCTCCACTCTTCCAAAGCAGAACTTCGCAATAACTACTTTGAAAAGTAACCTAATTAACCTCAATAGATCTAACTTAAAATCAAAATGCTTTCCTGCTTGCAGCTCTAGTGCCAACTGCTCTAATTCACTAGCGGTAAGTCCTGCTCCATAAAGCCCAGCAATCATCCCCCCAGCACTACTGCCGGCAATGATATCAATTGGAATTTGATGTTGAGTAAAGATATCTAAAATACCAATATGAATAACTCCTTTGATCCCTCCCCCACCCAAGGCTAAGCCTACCGAAGGTCGTTTACTGCTTAACATCTCATTTCACCTACCTTGTTACATTAGTATGAAGTGCTGTTAGAAAAGGTGAGCAGGACCAATATCTTGACGATAATAAGCCCCCTTAAAATCAATCTCTTCTACACCTTGGTAGGCTTTCTTAATAGCAGCACTTAAATCAGTACCTAATCCAGTAACTCCTAAGACTCGACCGCCAGCAGTTACTAGTTCACTTCCCTGCTTTTTAGTTCCTGCTTGAAAGAGTAGATTATCTCTCATTGCTGCTACCTCGTGTACTCCTGTAATCTGATAACCCGTCTTATAATCTAGTGGATAGCCCTCTGATGTGATAATCACTGTCGCTGCACTTTTAGCATACCACTCTAATTCTAACTTAGACAACTGCTGCTGATTAATAGCTTCACCAAGCTCCACTAAATCAGTCTTTAATAGTGGCAAAAGCACCTGAGCTTCCGGATCCCCCAATCGCACATTATACTCTAAAACCTTAAATTCTTCATCGGTAATCATCAATCCAGCGTACAGAATACCGCGATACTCAACTCCCTTCTGAGCTAAAGCTGCAATAGTCGGTTCTAAGACTTTCTGCTTAATTTTAGCTAATAACTGCTGATCAACTACCGAAGCTGGAGCATAAGCGCCCATTCCGCCAGTATTAGGGCCTCTTCCGCCTTCATAGACCGGTTTATGGTCACAAGCAGGTAAGAGTGGAATAATTTCCTGCCCATCACTCACTGCTAAAACAGTTACTTCCTTCCCCTCAAGATACTCTTCGATAATAATGCGCTGACCAGCCTGTCCAAATTTACGTTCTATCATCAACTCTTCTACCGCTGTTATAGCTTCCGTTCTGTCCTGTGCTACAGTAACCCCTTTACCGCCGGCTAGCCCTTCCGCTTTAATAACTAGGGGTAACTCTGACTGCTTAATATACTCTAGTGCTGGCTGAGGTGTACTAAAGACCTCATATTCAGCAGTAGGAATTCCCTGCTCTTCCATCAGCTGCTTAGCAAAGACCTTGCTTCCTTCTAACTGAGCTGCTTGTTTAGTAGGTCCTAGAATCTGTAGACCTGCTCTTTGAAAGTAATCCACAATCCCTGCTACTAAAGGAGCTTCGGGACCCACTATCGTCCACTCAATATCTTCTGCAAGAGCAAATTCTAACAGTTCGTCAATCTGATTGCCTGCAATTGCTATATTCTCCCCAAACTTAGCTGTACTAACATTACCAGGCGCAGCAAAGATTTGATCAACCTCTAAACTTTGAGCTAACTTCCAAACCAAAGCAGCTTCACGACCGCCGCTGCCGATGACTAATACCTTCATCTTCATATCCTCCTCAGTTTAACTAACTAGTACATATTATGCTAGATTTTGTACAGTCATAATACCAAAGAAATAATTCCTAGTCAATTAAAAAGACATAAGCAATCCCCTTCTAATAGGAAATCACCTATGCCTTATAGTTTAACTATTAAGTTAACAATAGACTCTAAATTATTCTTCGCTATCACTATCTTCTATTATATTGTCTACTACACTACTCTCCGCTGGATTATTCTCATCTACTTTGCTTACCTCTTCTTTCTGACTAATCTGTTCTTGATCTTTGTCAGCTAGTAATTTCTCCGATAATTCACCTAAATCTAAATCTGCTGTGCTCTGTAAGCTATCTATCATTGAACCTAAATTAGCCCCACCAGAAGCAGTACCTAATAGTTCTAATAAAGTGTTGGACTGCCCAGCATTAATAAACTTCATATCTGATTCACTTAAGGCTTGAGCTAAGGAGATCCCGATCTCTTTCTCCTTGTTAACAATATCTTCAGCAGTTAAAGCTTGAATAGCATCATCAGTATATTGATTGAAGGCTTTAGCTTTCTCTTCTTCTACTTTAGCTTCAGCTAAGCCCTGTTTCTCAATTGCTTCTGCTTCGGCTTCAGCTTCAATCCGCGTCTTTTCGGCATTACCTTCACCCTGCAGCTGTTGTTCTTTTCTATAAGCCGCGGCGCTAATCTCTTTTTGTTCTCGCTCAGCCTGCGCCTCAATAACTCTACGTTCCTTATCAGCCTCTGCTTTAATTACAGACTGCTCCTTATCAATCTTCTCTTGTTCTACCTCATTAACTTTCTTAACCTTCATCTGTTCCTCAGCTACTTTCTGATCTTCCTTAGCAATCACTATCTCCTTAGTCTTACCCCGTCGAGCAATTGCCTCATCACGTTCGATCTCGCGATCTCTAGCTGCCTGATCGGACTCTGCCTCTTTCATCCGTGCCTCTTTTTTACGATTAGCATTATCAATTCTTGTCTCTGATTCGATCTGTACTTCGCGGCGCCGCGAAATATTAGAGATTACTTTAGAGTTAGGAGTATCCTGAAAGTCAACTAAAGCGAAGCTAACTAACTTCAACCCCCACTCATGTAAGTCATCACGAATCTCATCTTCTACTTCCTCAGACATGCGCTTCTTATTAGCTCTAACATCAGTTACACTATACTTAACCGTTACAGCTCTAATTGCTGACTTAATAATCTCCTTTAGCTGACCGCGCAGCTCCATATCATTAATGAATGTCTCACCAGCTTTAGAGATATTATTAATCCGGTACTTAGTCGAAGAATTAACTAAGTAGCGAGCTTGATCCTTCTCATAAGTCTCCTGATTCTCAATTACTAATTCCTTGATTGTAACATCCATTCGCCTAACTGCCCGCCCAATTAGTGGCACCCAAGATGGTATATAGAAGTACCAACTCTTACCCTTATTTCTCCGCAAATCTTTATCTGAAGCACAGACCATTCGTTTACCCGGAGTAATTACTAAGTGTGCTTCTCCGGCAGGCACAATCTTATAGACACTCGTAATTAAAATAATAATTAAGAAGAAACCGCCACCAATTAACCACGTTAACATTAATCCACCTCCGCATCTGCTAATGTAATGACTAAGCTAACTCTTCTTCAGCGTAGATAGCTAACTCTTGATTACGATACTGAGTCATTACCTCGGCAGAGATTAAGATTGTCTTCAATCGACCTTCGGATTCAAAAGTAGCAATGATATCATTATCACTCTTAAACTCCTGTAAAGCTTGTTTAAAATCTTCTTTACTGCTAAAAACTAATTCTTTCTCATTATACCGCACCAGATCAAAGTCTTGATAGTTATTCACTGTTACCTCCTTTCTTTCATTACAGCTAAAACCAGAATAGTATATAATCCATCACAATAATTCTATGAGAGATTAGAGCAATTTATGTTTAGATTAAATTAATTAGTGGCTAAACCTATTTCCTATGATTAAAATTAACAACTAACATATAAATAATCCCCTGCATATGATATCTACCATATACAGGGGAACTTAATTTTCATTCAATTTTACTTGCAACCACAATTTTCATCTGACTGACCATGAGGGCAACCGATGCACTTAGTCCCTTTTCGCTTTTCAATAATAATCTTCGCTACTGAACCCGATACTACTGCCAGTATAATTAAACTTACAATTAAATTAGTCATAATTACCTCCTAAGCATTAAAAGCTAACTCAGAATCTACTTTCTGTTCTCCCTTTTTCATTAAGTAAACAACATAGCCAACTATTGCTGCTACAACTATTAAACCAGGTAAAAATCCATTACCTAAACTGCCTGTTGTTATCAATGTACCCACTTGATAAGTAAGGAAAGAAAGCGTATAGCCCATACCAAATTGAAAGGCAATAGCTCCACCTAACCATGTTTTATTCTCCATTTCGGCATTCATTGCTCCAATGGCAGCAAAGCATGGTGGAGTAAATAAGTTAAAGATTAAGTATGATAGAGCAGCTACTGAAGTTAACCCCATAATACTGGAAACACTTGAACCATCACCTACTAAAGCAAGTTCTTCAGGATTAATAAAATTAGTAATTGAGTAGACAACTGCTAATGTTCCAACTACATTCTCCTTGGCTATAAAACCAGTAATTGCTGCTGCTGCTAACTGCCAAGCACCAAAACCTAACGGCACTAATAAAACAGCAAATGGTGAAGCAACGCTAGCTAAAATACTTGTATGCTCAGCTCCTTCAGCAACAACTTCAAACTGCCAATTAAAGGTCTGCATAATTTGTACCGCAGCATTACAAATTAAAATAATTGTACCTGCCTTAATAATAAATGCTTTACCTCTTTCCAACATTGATACAGTTGCTCGTTTAATACTTGGAAATCTATACTCCGGTAGCTCCATAATAAAAAGTGATCTATTATTTTTATCGCCAGTTACTCTCTCTACTACTAACGCCCCTATAATAATTACCGCAATTGCTAAGAAATACATAGTTGTACCAACCCACGCTGCATCATTAAAGAATGCACCGGCAAATAAAGCGATAACAGGTAGTTTAGCTCCGCACGGCATAAACGGTGTTAACATGGCAGTTGTCTTTCTCTGCCGATCATCTTTAATCGTTCTTGTTGCCATAACACCAGGAATAGCACAGCCAGTACCAATAATCATAGGAATAATTGATCTTCCCGATAGACCAACTTTCTTAAAGAAACGATCCATTACAATAGCAACCCGAGCCATATAACCGCAATCTTCAAGTAATGCTATTAAAAAGAACAATACCATAATTAGTGGTAAGAAACCAACAACTGCTCCTACTCCGCCAATAATTCCGTCTAATAAGATCGCTCTCAAAACAGGTGATACACCTGTACCAATTGATCCTTCCACCCAATTATAGAATAGATCAATCCAGCCTACAAAAGTATCTGCTAATAAAGGCCCTAAATGAGTTTGAGAAATTGAGAAGATACCCCACATTACTACAGCAAAAATCGGAATCCCAAACCACTTATGAGCCAAAACTCTATCAGCAGCATCCTGCTTAGTTTGAGAACTACTACTTACCTCTCTATCTTCTACTTCGGCAACAATATTTTTAACAAATTCATATCGTTCTTTATCCGCTGATTCTACTGCACTTCTATCTGTCATATCTATATCAGGTCTAGCAAATGGCGCTTTCTGTGTTTGACCACTAACTTCAACCGCCGTAGAAATAAGATTATCTAAACCATTATCATTACTGCTTGTAGCTACTGTTTCCACAACAGGACAGCCTAATTTTTCGGATAATTTATCAACATCTATCTCTGTATTCTTCTTCTTAGCTAAATCACTCTTATTTAAAGCAACAACAACGGGAATCTCTAGCTCGAGAAGTTGAGTAGTAAAGAATAGACTTCTACTTAAATTAGTAGCATCAACGATATTAATAATTACATCTGGATTCTCATTTTTAACAAAACCGCTTGTAATACTCTCCTCCGATGTAAATGGAGACATTGAGTATGCTCCTGGCAGATCTACCGCTGTAATTTCACTATCAGACCGATTTAAGCTCTCCTTAATCTCTCCTTCCTTTTTAGCAATTGTCACTCCCGACCAGTTACCTACATGTTCAATCTCGCCTGTTATTGCATTAAATAAAGTTGTTTTACCGCTATTAGGATTTCCTGTTAGCGCTACTCTAATATTACTTTCGTTACTCATTATTCCACCCTCCATACTTTTATGATTTGTTAGCTTTACCTAACTTTTTAACAACATCCCCTTACACAAAACTAAAATAAAAGCTATACAATGATAGCTTTAGCTAAATCTTTATCAATACTATATCGTGCATCCTTCACATTAATAACATAATTTTCAGCAAGGATAGATATTACTGTTACAGGTTCACCTTCATAACAACCTAAAGTAAACAAAAACTCCTTAAGTTCTTGGTCGTCACTTTCAATCTCCTTTATAATGTACTCTTGATTAGTTCTAGCTTCTGCTAAGTTCATTGCTGAATTATCTGCTTCATCTGTAATATTCAAAAGCTTAGATATAAAATTACTGCTCATAATATTATTTAGAATCATACCTCCCATGTAAATCCCTCCTAATCACTAAATATTTAGATGATAATGATTTTCATTTTCTTAAATTTATTATACTATTCTTTTGAATATATGTCAACTAAAAATATAAATAATCACATAATTTTATTATGAACAAAAGTTAAAAACACTCTTGACACCGCACCATAAAAGTAATATAGTTAAATTAAAAAGGATGATCTATAATGAAAAAAAATATTTTAATTAAGAATGGTACAATTGTTGATGGTGGGCAAAAAGAGCCTTACCAAGCAGATATCTTGCTTGAAGATGATGAAATTAGTCAAATTGGCGATCTAGCCGAAGAAGAATTAGATCAGTTAGAAGAAGTAATAGATGCTAGAGATTGTTATGTAACACCTGGTTTTATTGATACTCATAGTCATACTGACCTGCAAAACTTCGTAACTGCTGGTTTAAAACCTAAGGTTATGCAGGGAGTGACTACTGATGCGATCAGTCAGTGCGGTCTATCAGTCGCACCAATTCTTAAAGAGCGTAAAGAAGAATGGAAAGAGAACTTAATTATTGGTAATCCACCAATTGACTGGAGTTGGAATAGTATGGAGGATTTTATCTATGCTCTCCAAGTCAACGGCACAGAGTATAATGTTGTTCCGTTTGTTGGTCACGGTACATTAAGGTATGATGTTAAGAAGGATCGCTCAGAAAAATTAAATAACTCTGAATTAAGCCTAATGGGTAATCTAACTCAAGAAGCCTTCGAAAGCGGTGTCCGCGGTCTCAGCTTAGGTTTAATCTATATTCCGGCTGTCTTCTACCAGCGTAAAGAGATTGAGTACTTACTACAGATTACTAGTAATTATGACGGTGTAGCAGCAGTACATCTGCGCAGTGAAAGTGACGAGCTTGTCAAATCCATTCAAGAAATGATCGATCTAGCGACGAAGGTAGATTGTCAACTTCATATCTCGCATCTTAAAGCTATTGGTAGACAGAACTGGTCACAACTCAATCAAGCCTTAGAACTAATCAATAAGTATAATATTACCTTTGATAGTTACCCCTATATTACTGGTAACACTACCTTAATGGCTACTCTACCCCCCTTCTTATTTGCGGGGGATGGTCTAGCTGATACTCTAGCTAAATTAAAGCAGCCGAAGGTAAGACAGAAAGTTAAGGATATCTTTGCTGGTCGCAGACAGCCTGACAGCGGTCTACCGTGGGATAATATTCCGTACTTAGTCAGCTGGGATAATATCAAGGTTATCGATGTCAATACTGAAAAGAATCGGGAATTAATCGGCTGTACTATTGCTGAAATCGCTGAAGCACGCAACTGTTCTCCCGCCGATGCTTTAATGGATATCATTATTGAAGAGAGCGGTAATGCCAGCATGACCGATACATTTTTAAGGGAAGATTATCTAATTAAGATCTTACAGAATCCTAACGGTGTAATCGGCACAGATACTATCTTAGGTACTGGTAATCCTCATCCACGCGGCTATGGTACCTACCCGCGAATCATTAACCGCTACGTTAAACAACAACAAGTACTATCAATCCAGGAAGCAATTGCTAAGATGACCTCTAAGCCAGCGGAAATATTAGGATTAGATGACCGGGGCTGGATTAAAGAAGGCTATAAAGCTGACATCACTATCTTCAACTCACAATTTGCCGATACTGCTACCTTTATGCAGCCGGTTAGCTATCCTAGAGGAATTAGAGATGTTATCGTTAACGGCGAATTTAAAGTTAAAGGCGGTTATTATCAACATAGTCGTCCCGGCAAAGTCCTAACTGCTAAGTAAAAAGATTAAAGATCGGTTCATAGCCGATCTTTACTGACAATCTACCCTTTAATTGTAGTAAATTCAGCCTTAAACTCCGCTACTAACCGCTCCTTTTCTGACTGCTCTATAAATCCTGCCTGGAGTCCATTAATAATTAATTCCTTAATTTCAGCTAACGAGAAATCCAACTGACGATGTAATTTAACATACTCCTGACTGAGAGTAGTATTCGAAACAGTGCGGTTATCGGTATTGATAGTAATCGGAATTCCTAACTCATAATAATCTCTAATCGGAGCTGACTCTAAATCACTGATTACCTTCGTTTGTAGATTGCTTGTAGGACAGATCTCCAGTGGAATCTCCTCTTCGACTACCTCAGCTAAGACCTCGCGATCTTCAATAGTTCTAATGCCATGTCCAATTCGTTGTGCACTTAAGTAATCAATTGCTTTCTTAACACTAGTAGCTCCCGCAGCCTCGCCAGCATGTACTGTCCGGTTTAATCCCGCTCCTTTAGCTAACTGAAAAGCCTGTTCATGCTCTTCGGGAGGAAAGTTATCCTCATCTCCTGCTAAGTCGATACCTACTACCCCAGCATCTAAGTAGTCAATAGCCAACTGAGTAACTTCAATGCTCTTACTAGGGTCTTGATCGCGCATACAGCACAAAATCAGATTAGCAATTACACCAAACTCCTTCTCACCTCTCTTTAAACCATCCAACGCTGCTTCCACTACCTCAAAAGCAGATAACTGCTCGGTTAACAAAAGAGGAGCAAATCGTATCTCCGCGTAGCGTACATTTTCCGCAGCTAAATCCTCAACTAACTCATAAGCAATCCTGCTAATCGCTTCTGGAGTCTGCATTAATTTAATCGGTAGTTCAAACTTTTCTAAATAATTTCCCAAATCAGCACACTGACCGCTAACCTGTAAGTAATCGGCTAAACTCTCTTTGCTAGTTACAGGTAAATCTAGCTCTAATTTCTGGCTTAATTGACGTACAGTCTTCACCCGCAGTGAACCATCTAAATGTAAATGCAGCTCTACTTTAGGTAACTTCCTAATTAACTCTCTCATAATTTCCTCCTTTAAAACCTCATTCCAACACAAATTCTTCGATCACTCTAGCTACTCCATCTTCTTGATTAGAATCGGTAATATAATCAGCTTCTTTCTTTAATTGAGCGGAAGCATTATCCACAGCCACACCTAAACCGGCATACTCTAACATCTCTAAATCATTCATACTATCACCAACCGCAATAACTTCCTCCTGTTTAATATCTAGCTGTGCAGCTAGATTCTTAACTGCTCTACCTTTAGAGATATTCTCGTTCATAATCTCAATAAAGGTCGGCTTAGAACGCGTAATATTTAACCGCTCACCAAATTGAGCTTCTAACTGAGCAGCTATCTCTGATGTTTCAGTAATATTATTACCAATCACCACCAGCTTCGTAGAAGGCTGAGATAAAAAGTGACAGATATCATCTTCGACCAATAATGGTTTAATTCCCGCTATCTCTTGATAACGTCTAGCCTCTCTACCTAGCTTATTAACATATAATTTATCATTAAAGTAAATATTTAAGTGCCAATCATACTCCTTAACTAACTGAGCAATCTCTTGACAGGTATTAACTTCGATCGGATGGTGATTAATTACCTGCTCAGTTGCAACTTCTTTAATTAGAGCGCCATTATAAGTAATTAAAGGTGTATCTATCTCCAGCTGCTGAGCATAAGGCTTAGCTGAAGAATACATCCGACCTGTCGCTACAGTCACCACTACTCCCTGATTTCGCGCCGCAGTAACTGCTTCTTTAACTCGGTTAGAAAGCTGCAGCTGATTAGACAGTAACGTATCATCTAAATCTACTGCTAATAATTTATAGTCCATTTCCATTCAGCCTCCATCAACTTCTATTCTAATCTTTAATTCTAGAAAAACAAAGTAACTCCTTTTATTAAACTTTTACAATAAAAAAAGAGATCTACCCACCCCGGATAGATCTCTAGCCCAACCACTAAACTATCTTATAAGACCTCAATAAAGAGACTAAAAATTCTCCATTGCCGGGTTAACAACTCGCTTTACCTCCGGTTGGTACTTACCCTGTGCTTTACCCACTTCACCATACTTACGTGCAATTAAAAAGGAAACCGCTAAAAAGATAAATCCACTAATCACTCCTGTAACCTCAGGATTAAAGATGCCGTATTGCTTACTAAACCAACTACCAACAAAGTAACCTAAAAACAGATTCAATAGCGGTACTAAATAGACCACTAAGGCAGCTCCTAATAAGTTCTTATCGCGCAACTCAATCCTTACTAAATCTCCCTCTTGAGCCCCAATCGGATTACTTACTTCTAACTCCATATCTTTATTCCCTTGACACTTCCCACACTTATCACAACTACTATGACGTCTAATCTCTACTACAGCCAAATCATCTTTAGTCTCTACTATCTGGGCATACTGTCTCATAACTTCTAATCACCTCAACCTTTACTTAGCAAATTTAGAGATAACATCCATTAATTCATCTATAATTTCTTCACCATGCTCTCCTTCTGCCACAGCTCTTTTAACACAGCCGTGAGTATGGTCTTCAAGAATAGATAGACCTACTTTATTTAAAGCAGCTTTAGCAGCTGCAACTTGAGTTAAGACATCTACACAGTACTTACCTTCATCAATCATCCGTTGGATACCTCGTACTTGTCCTTCAATTCGCTTTAACCGCGTAATCAACTCTTCTTGCTGCTGACTATAAGAATTTTCCTCAATTTGATCTGACACGACCGCAATTCCTCCTTAACTTATTAATTTCTATCTTATTATATCGAAATTTTACGTTAACTACAATCCCGAATTTGAATAGCCAATCAACTTCAAAAAACATCATAATCATAAACTGTAGCTGAAATCACTCTCCAATTAGCACAGGCTGAACAGATCATACCATCTACTACAATATTTAACTCTCAACTATTTATCATTATTATCTTATACCCATACCCTGTATCAGTAATTATAGCACTCTGACTTTTAACTGTCAAACTATAAAAAAGATGAAACTTCTAACTCATTAATTAGCTCCTCTAATACTTGAGCTGACTTACAGAGAGCTTCTTCCTCCTTTGTCGCTAACTCCATTGCTACTGCTTTTTGCACTCCACTACGATTGACGATACAGGGTAGACTTAAGTAGATATCTTCTAATCCATACTCACCTTGTAGCAATGTAGAAATAGTTAAAATTGAGTTCTCATTACGGATAATTGCCTTTACAATCCGCTCCACAGCTAAAGCAATCGCATAATAAGTAGCTCCCTTCTTCTCAATAATTTCATAAGCAGCATCTCTAATCTGATTCATAATCTCTTCTTTATCCTGAACGGTATAATCTTGGTCACAGGTGCGATAAAAATTATCAAATGAATCACCAACAATATTAGTAGCACTCCAAACCGGCACTTCACTATCGCCATGCTCACCGATAATATAGCCGTGGATATTTCGAGCATCGATATTACAGCGTTGACTTAATGTATAACGCAGCCTCGAACTATCTAAGACTGTCCCGGACCCTATTACCTGACACGCCGGCAATCCCGATAACTTCCAAGCAACATAAGAGAGAATATCTACTGGATTAGTCACCACTAATAACAAGGTATCGCTATTAATATTAGTAGTTAATTGAGGAATTAAATCTTTAAAGATTGCAGTATTCTTCTTCGTTAAATCCAGTCTGCTCTCATCAGCCTTCTGTTTAGCACCAGCCGTAATAATAATAATATCCGCATCCTGACAATCACTATAATCTCCAATCTTAATATCTACTGGACTAACAAATGAAGCCCCATGTCGTAAATCCATAGCTTCACCTTCTGCCTTCTCCTGGTCAATATCGACTAATAGAATTTCTGATGCTAAATCATCAACCATTAGTGTAAAAGCAATCGTCGAACCTACTAATCCGGTTCCAATAATAGCTATCTTAGCTCCATCACGCTTAATAACCAGCTTAATCTCCTCCTTAATCAATTTACTCTTATGATAAGTACATTGCGCCTGAAGTATACTACCAACTCTAAACCTATTCTTTTACCAGATTAAGTAGATTCCTTTAACGAAACATTAGTAACTGAATAAGATATATTAGCTTAATAAGGGAGGTGAAATCTATGTCTGATCAAGAGTTAGATTTAGAATTAGAACCTAAAAATAATTGGGATGATTATGATCACTACCCTAACCACCGCTTAGCTCGAGCCTACATTCCATTTCAAAGTTATAAGGAACATTATGAACCCCAAATAGCTTTACAAAAAGGCACTGCTTTTCCAGAATTGTATCAGCCTTATCAACGCAAAAAATATTAAGACTTAATTAATAAGGAGGTGAAAGAATGAACAGACAAGAGTTAGAACTGCTTAAAAAGATTATGGCTCTAGAGTTTATCGTGCTAGAATTTAGCCTCTATCTCAATACTCACCCCTGTGATGAAGATGCTTTAGAAGATCAGCAGTACTATGCCTGTAAACTAAAGGACTTAAAGAGAACCTATCATCAAGAATATGGGCCACTTACAGCTAGATGCTGTAATAAAGAGTATCCTTGGTATTCCAACTGCTCTGAACAGCAGGGGCGATATCTTTGGACTTATATTGACAGTCCTTGGCCGTGGCAGATTAATTATTAAAAGGAGGTTATAATTATGTGGATGTATGAAAAAAAGCTCCAATATGGAGTAGAAGTAAAGAAGAATGATTTAGAAATGGCTAAATATCTCTACGCTCAATACGGCGGACCAGATAGTGAATTATCAGCCGGAATTCGCTATTTAACTCAGCGCTATACTATTCCTACCGATGAAGCTAAGGCAACTTTAACTGACATTGGCACTGAAGAACTCGCTCACTGGGAAATATTAGGAACTTTAATCTACAAGCTAACTGAGGGCGTTCCTATCCAGGAGCTAAGAGATATAGGTTTGGGGGCTCACTATGCTCAACACGGCAAGGCCTTATATCCTCATGATGCAGCAGGATCACCATGGACTGCATCCTATATCCAATCACACGAAGATCCGGTTGCCACACTACACGAAAATCTAGCTGCCGAACAGAAGGCACGAGCCACCTATGAAAACTTAATTAATCTTAGTAATGATCCAGGAGTAATTGATACATTAAGCTTTTTAAGGGAGCGGGAAGTAGTCCATTTTCAACGCTTTGGTGAAACATTAAATATTGTCCAAGAATATTTAGATAAACAGTCTAAAGACTGCTAAATAGATAAAGAGCCAACTAGAAAAACTAGTTGGCTCTTTAAAATAATAATTATAATTTATCTATTCAGTACCTAATAAACCACCTAATCCACCATCACCTAAAAAAAGGAAGATAACTAAAAAGAGTAGAATTAACTCAATACTAATTCCGCCAAAGAAACTATCAATCTCACCACCATCAGTTAAGTTAGCCATAATCTATCACCACCTTTTTGTAATTTATAATCTCCACAACTAATCACGTCCACCAAAGAACCCTCCAAAACATAGACAATCAAGTAAGAAAACAACTACTATTAATTCAATAAAGCAGGAGCAACTATTATTCTCATCACAATCATACCCCATACTCTAACCTCCTTTCCAACCTTAATCACCATTCCACTTCACACTCTATGTAAAAACTAGAAATCCCAACCACAGAACACTCTCTCACCTACTTCCTGTAAGATTAGAATAACTATAATTAACTCTATTGCGCTACTGTTGTTAAAGAATCTACTAGACATATGCTCCCTCCTTTCTTAATCTACCATATCATATGTCAATACTACCTTAAGTGTGATAAATTTTCTTAAAAAATCATACTTCTGTCGCAAAGAGTCCGCCAAAACGCCCCTGATTACAGTTATTAGATAAAATTAAGAGCACTAAAAAAATTACTAGTAAATCAATTAACTTATCACCATCAAATTCCTTAAGTAACCCCATCAACCCGTCCCTCCTTTAAGAATAATGAATATAAAAAAAGAGTTAGGGGCTTAATAAAAATCCCTAACTGCTATATCAAATTAATACCTGTTTATTACCCACTAATTATAAATCTGATAGATCAATATTATTCTGACCAGCCAAGCGAGAAATCAACTCCTCTAATCGCTGTTGATCACTAGCTGAATTATCGATCTCATTAAAGATTTGATTAATCACCTTACTATTATCATCTGAAAGAAATTTTTCAAAATTATTGATCAACGATTTAATCTCTTCTAAAGAATTATCATCACTCATACAGCCGCCTCCTTCAATTAGAATTAAGTACCCACTAGCCTAATAGTGAACCATCATCAAATAAAAACTTCAAAATAAAGACTACCAAAATTAACTCAATAATCCCATTAGAATCTAGCATACTTCCCAGCCTGTTATTGCTAGTAGACTGCATAGCTGCACTATCTTCAACTACCGCTTCTTCCGGCGACTCATCTGCTACTCTCTCTTTAAGCTCCGTTACTTCAGACCCTACATCTTGTTCTTCTGATTCTCTACTCTGTTCTTGAGAGGTATCTTCTGTCATGCTATCCCCCCTTTCACACTTAAGTACCTAGCATCATTCTTACTTCATCATATGAATTACTAACTAAAGTGTGAGAAAAAATAATAATTTAATCCTCTAGTGGTAATTTTTCAATTAAGATCTTAAGAATAAAGATAATAATAATCTTATTGAGTAAGACGCTATCTGTATCTTCTATTTGAGTCTCTTCTGTAGCTTGTACTTCTTCAACTACTTCGTCTAAACCATTAGCCACCGATTCTGTCTGTAACGCCACCGCTTCTAAATTACTCTTAAGTTGAGAACAGTTATCCATAATCGCTACTTCCTGAATTTGTGGCTCAAAAACAAGACTATTATCACTATCCTCGCTAGGATCAAACTCAAATAATTTAGTTTCCTTACTTGATTCCAAACTCTCCACATTAAGTTCACTACTTCCATAAATACTCTCCTGATTAGTCGTTAACTCTTCTTGTAACTTATCTTTATTTCTTTGAAAGTGCGTCCCTTTAATCTTCACCTTAGAATTAGATCGCTTAAAATTATCTAGCTCCATTTTATTATCACTCCTTCTTGGATTTAATCTGCTACTAAAATAATATGTAAGCCGCTTAGCTCTTATTAATCATAAGAATTAGTTCCCAATATCAGAACTGATTACATACTATATAACGATAATAATTATAAGAAGGAGGTGTAATGGAAATGAGTAAAGACTCAAATAAAACTCATATTCTAGAACTTGTTATTACTATATTAATCATAGATCAGCTAACACCAATTAACACATCCAGTCATCACCAATCTCACTCTTATTCTTGCCCTCAAGCACAAGAGAAAAATTCTAAGATAGAAACTGGAAATAACCCTCAACACCGAAATAAAGCCCAACCAAAATCTCAATCTCCGGAGGATAATCTAACTGCCAGTGAAAATGAAGATAACTTCTCTCAACATATAGTAATCTGTGATGGTCAGCTAAACGAAGATGAATTAAAAGCTAGAATTTCTAATCGAGGTGGACAAATAATTAAGCAGTTACCTTTAGTCAATGGCTATGTCTGTCAACTAAATGATGAACCTCACATTAATGAAGTTAATTCTACTTCAGGAGTTAAGCGAGTAGATGAAGATCTAATTTTAGAAATTAATAATTCTAATAAGAAAAGGTGTGATGAGCATCCCTGCCAAGATCAAGTACCATGGGGTGTTAAGAGTGTGCAAGGTACAGCAGGCTGGTCTAACTTAAATAAGATTAAGATAGGAGTCGTCGACACTGGTATTGATCTTACTCACTATGACCTAATTCCAGTGCAGGAAGGAAAGAATATAATCAATCCTAATCAGTTACCGAATGACCCTCATGGTCACGGAACTCATGTATCAGGCATTATTAGCGCTCGCAGAAATGGTATCGGCATCTTAGGTGTAGCACCAGAGATTGAGCTATATCCGATTAAAACCTTTAACCAGAATGGTACGGCTAGAATATCCTCGCTAATTGAAGGAATTTACTGGAGTATTGAACAAGAGATCCAAATTTTAAATATGAGCTTTGGCGTAAAAGAGGATAATCAGACTCTCAAAGAAGCTATCACTAAAGCCAATGAAGCAGGAATTATTATGATAGCAGCAGCCGGCAATGATGGAACTACACCTCTACAATTTCCAGCTCGCTACCCAGAAGTTATCTCTGTTGGAGCAGTTGATAAAGAGAATCAATTAGCAGAGTTTAGTAATTATGGTTCAGGATTGGACTTGGTAGCTCCCGGAGTCAATATCGAATCAACCTGGAAAGATAATCAATTCAAAGAGTTAGATGGTACTTCAATGGCAGCCCCACACGTTAGCGGAGTAACTGCTTTATTGCTAAGTATGTTCGATCAAATCACACCCCAGCAAATTAAAAGACTCTTATTAGCCGGAGCAAAACCTCTCCAATCTGTAGCAGCCGAAAAACAAGGTGCCGGATTAGTCAATGCTGTTAATTCAATCAAACTAGCCAAACGAAGAAGAGCTTAATAATTACTTTAGCGGTAAGGCATTTGCCTTACCGCTAACTTATAGTTA
Organism: Bacillota bacterium; assembly: GCA_051745835.1. Classification (GTDB taxonomy): domain Bacteria; phylum Bacillota; class Halanaerobiia; order Halobacteroidales; family Acetohalobiaceae; genus JBNJEL01. The sequence continues at coordinate 11,433 of JBNJEL010000008.1, read as the reverse complement.
TTAGCTTAATTTTTCATTAAGTAACTTTGTGAGTAGATCTCCTAGCTCTGATTTATCAAGATTATTTAATCCTGAATCTGATTCTGACTGCTCTGTTGACTTATCAACTTGTTTGGTACGCTCAGTTGTAGACTGCTGAGATACAGAGCTTAACAGATCTTCTATATCCACATCAGAATCAGATAGTAAGTCAGCTACATTTAGATCAGACTTAGCTAATACCTGCTGTAAGTCTAAATCTTGCTCCTTACTCTGCTCTTGAGGCGACTGCTGTTTTACCTCACTTTGTAACTTGCTTAAGTTCTGCACTAACGGCCCAATCTGCTCAATTGTATTAACTAAATTAACTATCTGGTCTATATCATTAGTAAACGACCTTAAGTCTGATACAACTCCATTTAATTTAGATCTTACTAATTCCACTGGACTATCTTGCTTGTTGTGTTTAGAATTAGGACTAACTCTACGCTGCAACTGTGCTTGAGAATCATTCTCTGTTACCTGCTGCGTAGTAGCTTTCTTCTCTTTGTTATCGTTATTAACTATCTCTTCTGACTGACACTTATCTGTTGTTTTAACTTCCTTAGATTCGCGTTTGGACTTTGCAGTCTTTCCTTGAGTGTTCTCTTCTGCAGGTGGTCTTCTTCTCCTAGCCATAATCTCCCCCCTTTATTTAAAATTTTAATTTAAGCTCACTGTACTACATTACTATACTATGCAGTGGATTTAATTCTGTGTATAATCTAATCGCTATAATTCTGGTTAGAAAATAAATAACTAAAAAATTATTTCATAATAAAAAAACAGTCATTAAAGACTGTTTTAATTAAACACTATACAATATAATTACTATTCAAGAATTAGAGGATAATTGTAAGGTAGCAGCAATTTATTTGAAAATATTAGCTAATTTATGTATTAAACTTGCTCTCTCTTTCTGTTCTTGTTCATATTTATCTTTACGCTGCATACGACGAATATTACGCATTAACTTTCGATCGCGCTGATTAATCCACTCGCGATGCTCTTGCTGTTCATTCTTAATAGTCTGAGGAATAGAAGCAGCAGTCTCTTCAAATGTAGACTGAAACTTATCTAACTCACGACTGACAGTACTGTCTAACCGCTCTCCTTCTTTCTTAAGCTCCTCCTTAATATCTTCAGTAATTGCTTGGCGCTGCTGATCTAATACTTCTTCTATCATCTCTTGTTGCACCTCTAAGAAAGTATTCTTCAACTCTTCTTTAAGCTCAGCTACATTCATCTTACGCTCGGTCTCAATTACCTCCTTAATCACTTCAGCTTGATCACTAAACTCATCTTCGGAGATAAACCATTTATCTCCATGGCTTGTCCTCTTTTTCATCCCATCTAACAGATTATCATTTAATCTACGATAAACAGTCCGCTTTGACACCCCTAAACGCTCTGCCGCTTCTTCAACACTGACTCTATATTTGTCTGTAGACATCTTACCAACCTCCTCAAAATTTTTATTACATTTATTAACAATTATTGTACATAAAAGTAATAAATCCTTCTTTTCAATCTAATTTAACTAAATTATAATCTGTCTAAGTAAGCTATAACTTTCCAGTCATTAAATAAACTGAAATCGTAATACTACTTAATAAGTGACAAATTAAGGAGTGATAATTATCTTTAAACAGATAGAACAGTATATGAAATTTGGAGGTATGAAAGTCAGGAATGAAGTGCCGATCGAAGAAATTAATCAATTCATTCTCCAACTACCAGAAAATCAACGCGATAGCTGGTCTGAAGTAGTACAGATTTTAGAAGATGAAGGAATGATCAGTATGGAGGGCGATTTTAGTACAATTGATCATGAGTTATTAGATGCTCAAGTAGAAGAGAATCGTCGTATCTAACCTGCAGATTCTTGCAGGTTCTTTCATTAAATCTCAATCTTGTCTAGATAACTAATATCTGTTATAATTAAGGGGTAAAGTAGGTGATAAGATGAAAAGAAATAACAGTTTAACAGAGATTATCTCGTTAACCAGCATTACAATCATAATCGGTACTATCTCAGGCTTACTGACAGTAATATATCGAGAATTTATCACCCTAATAAGCCACCTATTTGCTCAATTTAACTTATCTATCTTTGCTCCGGCGATAGGAGGATTAATTGGGGGAGTCTTAATCTATCACCTTGCGCCACAGTTACAGAACTTCGGCGCACCAAAATTAATCGAAGATCTAACTAATGACCAACAAACAGACCAGACAGAAAATACTTTTATTAAAGCTTTAAGCACTGCTATCTCTATTGCTTCTGGAAATTCTGTCGGTGCTACGGGCCCTATTATTGCTTTAGGAGCTAATACCGGTACATTAATTAGTTCTCTAAACTCACTACCTCAATCTATTCATAGACTTTTAGCAACCTGCGGCATCTCAGCAGGTATTGCTGCCTTATTTAATGCTCCTTTAGCTGGTATCTTCTTTGCCCTAGAGGTAGTTCTTAAAGAATTCGATCTTAATACTCTAACTTTAATCATTATTTCTACTATCTGCGGCACTACTATTGGCGAACTTCTAAAAGGTAGTGATCCTTTCTTCTTAGTCACTAACTACAACATTATCAATAATCACGAATACTTCTTCTATATCATCTTAGGAATTATGAGTGCACTAATTAGCCGCCTATTTATCATCGCACTATCTAAGTTAGGTGCTATCTTTTATCACTGGCAACTACCAGCCTATGTCAAACCGATGCTCAGCGGAGCAATAGTAGGATTAATCAGTCTCATCACGCCTCTAATTAAAGGACTAGGTACGACAGAGATTGAACAGATACTCCATAATCGCTTGCTTCTATCTACTGTAGCTGGATTAATTATCCTTAAATTATTAGCTACAGCAGTTACTTTAGGCTCGGGACAGATTGGTGGAATCTTTACACCGACTCTATTTATCGGAGCTGCATTAGGTAGCAGCCTAGGAATTATTCTTAATCAATTCTACCCTGCACTTACTAGTACTCCGGGTACTTATGCTTTAGTCGGTATGGCAGCTCTATTAGCTAGCACTATGCAGGCGCCACTGACAGCTATCTTCTTACTCTTTGAATTGACAAGAGATTATCAGATAATATTACCCCTCTTAATCACCTGTATTCTCAGCACAGTCATTAGTCAGTCAATTAGTTCAGAGACAATCTACTCCTATCGCCTCTTTACTGCTGAGTTCTATCCCGATAGTCCATTAACTACCAATAAGCAAGAACCAGTTGCCGAAGAGCTTATGACCACTAAAGAAGAGCTACAACTAGCTTATGAAGACGATAATCTTAAACAGATAAATAATTTACTAAAACAGAGTCAGCAAGCCAAACTTCCAGTTATTAACCGCAGCCAAGAATTAGTAGGACTAATTAAGATTGACTAGCTACGTGATATTGAATCTCAAGACTACTCTACAACTTCTGCAGCTGATTATATGACCACTAACTTAATTACCGTTACACCGCAGGACACTCTGACACAAATTATTAATCAGCTAATAGATCATCAGCTAGAGTACTTACCGGTAGTAGACAATAAGCAGCAATTATTAGGATTAATCACCAAAAATGACATTATCCAAGCTTATCAAGCCAACTCTTAATTATCCCACTACCTATAAGGAACTATAATCCAACAGATAATATATAATAACAGCCCAGCTCCTAATCCAAAGAATAGACACGCCCAAATCAACCGCACTATTGTAGAATCAATTCCAAAGTACTCAGCTATTCCGCCACAGACACCAGCAATCATCTTATCCCTACGCGAACGATACAGTTTGTTACTTCTACTCATCTTTACTCACTCCTTACTAAATATTCTGCTTACTAATTAAGTTATTCACTACTGATTAATTTGTTCCTTTAAGGACGAGTATGTTCTGTGAGATGCTTCTGGATAGCAGTAGCAATCCGCGTACTAATCCCTTTAACTGCACTTAGCTCATCAAGCGAAGCCTTACGAATCTTATCTAAAGAACCAAAGTACTCTAAGAGCCGCTGCCGCCGCTTCTCTCCCACTCCGGAGATATCATCTAACATCGAATGAGTTACCCGTCGTGATCGTAATTTACGGTGGTAATTAACTGCAAAGCGATGCGCCTCATCTCTGATCCGTTGGAGGAGATATAGAGCCTCTGAGTTACGCGGCAAAATAATCGGCTCCTGAGAATGCGGTACAAAGACCTCCTCTTTTTTCTTCGCTAGACCGATAATCTGTTGGTCAGTTATTCCTAACTGCTCTAATGTAGCTAAAGCAGAACTTAATTGACCCTTACCACCATCAACTAAGATCAAATCAGGTAGCTCTCTATCTTCTCTTAGCAGTCGAGAATAGCGCCGCTCAACTACCTCCTGCATCATCGCAAAATCATCAGGACCTTCACTATTCTTAATCTTAAAGCGTCGGTAATCTTCTTTCTTGGCTTGTCCATTCTCAAAGACAACTAAGGAGGCTACCGGGTCACTACCCTGCAAATTAGAGATATCAAAGCCTTCAATCCTAATTGGCAACTCTCTTAACTCTAAATAATCAGCTAACTCCTTAACTGCTTCGAGAGGTTTACGCTGCTGATAATTAGACTTAATCAGATAATCCTTCAGATTATACTTAGCATTACGCTCTGCTAACTGAATCATCTCCCGCTTAGAACCGCGCTGTGGTTCTTTAAGCTTCACCTTTGCCCCGCGCTCCTTACTTAACCAACTCTCAATTACTGTTTGATCACTTAAAGAACTCTTTAATAATATCTCCTGTGGTATATAATCAGTATTCATATAATACTGCTTTAAGAAGGCAGATAGCGTCTCGTCAATCTCCTCCTCTGCTGTACCTTCCATAATAAAGTCCTCTTCACCTACTAATCGTCCATTACGTACAACCATTACCTGCACACAAGCAAGATTATCTTGGTGAGCAGTAGCAATCAGATCCTGATTATCTAATTCGGCAGAAACTACCTGTTGATCTTGGATAATCTTCTCAATTGCTTCGATCTGATCCCGTAATTCGGCTGCCCGCTCAAAGTTGCGTTCTGCGGCAGCTGCTTCCATCCCCTCTCGAAGTTGAGCAACTAAATCAGTCTGTTTACCCTCTAAGAAGAGACAGACCTCGTCAATCATCGCTTGATAACGCTCCCGGCTTACCTGATTAACACAAGGACCAAGACACTTCTCAATATGATAATTTAAACAGGCTCGCTCTGTAGAAGTATCAGAGCTTAACTGCTGTTTACAATCCCTGAGTGGAAATAGATCATGTACTAACTTTAAGATCTGATGGACAGCTTTGACATCAGGATAGGGACCATAATACTTAGCCCCATCCTCTTTGACAATCCTGGTCTTAAAGACACGGGGGTAGCTCTCGTTAAGTGTTACCTTGATATAAGGATAAGATTTGTCATCCTTTAACCTAATATTGAACTTAGGATTATGCTTCTTAATCATCGTCGCTTCCAAAATTAAAGCTTCCACTTCCGAATCAGTAATAATATAATCAAGTTCAGCAATCTTATCTACTAAGACAGTAGTCTTAAATGAGTGCTGACGCGACTGTTGAAAGTAAGAACGCACACGTTTACGTAAAGACTTTGCCTTACCAACATAGATGATCTCCCCCGACTTATTCTTCATCAAGTAGACCCCTGCTGTCTGTGGTAGATTATCTACTTGCTCCTTTAAATTCATGACTATCACTCCATTATTTAGTTCTCTAAAATATCAGTTAAGAACTCACCCGTATAAGAACCCTCTGTCTGAGCAACCTCTTCTGGAGTACCAGTAGCTATCACTTCACCGCCATGCTTACCGCCTTCAGGACCTAAATCAATTAGATGATCAGCTGATTTAATTACTTCTAAATTATGTTCAATTACAATCACAGTATTGCCCTCTGCTTGCAGACGTTTAAGTACTTCTAATAATTTCTTTACATCAGCAAAGTGAAGTCCTGTAGTTGGCTCATCAAGAATATAAACTGTCTGTCCTGTGCTGCGCTTACTTAACTCCGTAGCAATCTTAACCCGCTGTGCTTCACCGCCTGACAGCGTTGTCGATGGTTGTCCTAACTTAATATAACTCAACCCCACATCATAAAGCGTCTGTAATCTACGTTTAATCTTAGGAATATTAGCAAAGAAGTCCAGCGCTTCACCAACTGTCATATCTAACACATCGGCAATTGTCTTACCTTTATACTTGATCTCTAATGTCTCACTATTATACCGCTGACCTTCACAGACTTCACACGGTACATAGACATCAGCCAAAAAGTGCATCTCAATTTTATTAATACCATCTCCGCTACAGGCTTCACAACGTCCACCTTTGACATTAAAGCTAAAGCGTCCTTTCTTATAGCCCCGGCGTTTAGCCTCCGGAGTCTTAGCAAAGACTTCACGAATATAATCAAAGACCTTAGTATAGGTTGCTGGATTAGAACGCGGTGTTCTACCGATTGGTGATTGATCAATATTGACTACCTTATCAATCTTATCTAAACCTAAAATCTGATCATGCTCTCCTGGCTTAGCGCTAGATTGATAGAACTCCTGCATTAAACGCTTATTTAAGATCTCATTAATCAAGGTACTCTTACCTGAGCCAGAAACACCGGTTACAGTAGTAAAGACACCTAACGGCACTTTGACATCTATATCTTTAAGGTTATGCTGTCTAGCCCCTTTAATCTCTAAATAGCTCTCTTCACTCTCATGACGCTGACTAGGAATTGGTATCTCCTTCTTACCAGCGAGGTACTGACCGGTTAATGATTCGTCCACTTCCATAATCTCTTCAGTAGTACCCTGCGCTACTACTTCTCCGCCCTCTTTACCAGCACCTGGTCCTAAGTCAATCACATGGTCAGCCTCTCTAATCATCTCTTCATCATGCTCAACTACAACTACTGTATTACCAAGATCGCGCAGATCTTTTAAGGTATCAATTAAGCGCGCATTATCCTTCTGGTGCAGTCCAATACTCGGTTCATCTAAGATATAGAGCACCCCTACCAAGCTGGAACCAATCTGGGTAGCTAATCTAATTCGTTGGGCTTCTCCGCCGGATAAGGTTCCTGCCGAACGATTGAGCGTTAAATAATTAAGACCAACATTATTTAAGAAGCCTAACCGCTCTTTAATCTCCTTTAAGACCTGTCCTCCGATTAACTCCTCACGTTCATCTAACTCTAACTGAGCAAAGAAATCATAAGCATCTTCAATCGGAAGGTCAGTCACCTCATCAATTGTTCGTCCAGCAATCGTCACCGCTAAACTCTTCTCATTCAAGCGACCACCTTCACAGTCCGGACAGGATCTGATACTCATATACTTCTCTAACTTACGCCGTCCTTTATCGGACTTAGCTTTTCTTAATCTCCGTTCTAAATAGCCAATAACTCCCTTAAATTTAGTAGTATGCGTACGCGTACGATTATAGCGATTAGTATACTTAAAACTTACTTCCTCATCAGTTCCGTAGGCTAAAAGCTCGATAGTCTGATCATCTAACTCATTTAACGGCGTATCAAGACTAAAATCAAAGTGTTCAGCTAAAGCAACTAACAGCTGAGGATAATACTTACTACGTGATCTACGCCACGGAATAATCGCCCCCTCATTGATCGATTGATCATAAGCAAAGATCAAGTCCGGATCAAACTCCCGCTTAGAACCTAAACCATCACAGATTGAACAAGCACCATAAGGACTATTAAAGGAGAACATCCGCGGCGTCAACTCTTCTAAATTAATCCCACACCCAGGACAGGCAAAGTTCTCACTATAGACCTCTTCTCCACCGTCAACTAAATCAACTACTACTAAGTCGGAACCTAATTCTAAAGCTGTCTCTACCGAATCAGTCAGTCGCTCTTTAATTCCCTCTTTGATAATAATTCGATCCACGACTACCTCAATCCGATGGTTCTGTTTAGGCTCTAACTCTATATCTTCTGCTAAATCTCTAATCTCACCATCTACTTTAACGCGTACATATCCTTCTCGCTGCATCTGATCTAAAAGCTCTTGGTGCTCACCTTTACGATCCTTCACAATCGGAGCTAAGATCTGTAACTTAGTCCGCTCCTCTAATCTCAATATCTGCTCAACAATCTCATCAATTGTCTGGGAAGCAATCTCTTCTCCACACTCTGGACAGTGTGGTGTCCCTAAACGAGCATACAATAACCGCAGATAATCATAGATCTCAGTTACCGTCCCTACTGTCGAACGTGGATTCTGACTAGTATTCTTTTGATCGATCGATATCGAAGGTGATAAACCCTCAATATACTCCACTTGCGGCTTATCCATCTGTCCTAAGAATTGGCGAGCATAAGAGGATAAAGATTCTACATATCTTCGCTGACCTTCAGCATAGATCGTATCAAAGGCTAAGGAAGACTTCCCTGAACCACTTAACCCAGTAATTACTACCAACTTATTACGCGGAATCTCGACATCTATATTCTTCAAATTATGTTCTTGTGCTCCTTGAATTACAATCTGATCTTGACTCATTGCTAACCCACCTCTTTAGTTATATATTAAGATCGGATACTTTTATATTATATCAATAATAATTACTGATTACAAGATAGTGAGCAACTGAAACCCAATCCTTTTTAGCTACTAATTTTCACTAATCTCACTAATTAAAAAATATTGAACTAACTAAAGAAACTAAAAAAATTAATTTTATATCAATCGATAACTTTATTTTACTTAAATCTCTATTTAATATGTGTTAGAGTACTTCCTAACTCCGTTCAGAGCGAATGGTTATCTTATATATAATTGAAGTTTTTAGTATAAACAAAAGACAGACACCGCATTGGTGTCTGCTTAATTAAGCTCCTCTTTTAATTCATCTATCTGATCGCGAATATCAGCTGCCAACTCATACTCTAAATTATCTGCTGCTTCTTCCATCTCAACTTCTAACTCGCTAATTAATTCCCTAATCTCTTCTTCACTCATTTCAGAATGATCCACTGATTGATCACTAGACTTACTACTATATTCTACATTATCTTCTTCGGCAACCATATCTACCGGACGTAGTACATCTCTAACAGGCTTAACAATCGTAGTTGGTGAAATATCATGTGTTTGATTAAATTCCTGCTGGATACTGCGCCGTCGATTAGTCTCCTCAATTGCCTCCTGCATCGAATCTGTCATCTTATCAGCATACATTAAAACCCGCCCTCGTTTATTACGGGCTGCTCGTCCAATCGTCTGAATTAGTGATCTAGTAGAGCGTAAGAAACCTTCCTTATCAGCATCTAAGATTGCTACTAATGAAACTTCCGGTAAATCTAATCCCTCGCGAAGTAGATTAATTCCTACTAAAACATCAAACTCCCCTAAACGAAGGTCACGGATAATCTCTAAACGTTCAATCGTATCTATATCAGAGTGTAGATAACGAATCTCCACACCTGACTGAGCTAAATATTCAGTTAAATCTTCCGCCATCTGTTTAGTTAGAGTAGTCACTAAAACTCGTTCATCATTCGCTACCACTTCTTGAATCTCGGCTAATAGATCATCAATCTGTCCTTCAATTCCTCTAACCTCAATCTTAGGATCAATTAATCCTGTCGGACGAATAATCTGCTCGACCACCTGACTACTTACTTCGCGTTCATAATCTCCTGGAGTAGCAGAGATATAGACTGCCTGATTGATCAAACTCTCAAACTCTTCAAATTCAAGTGGCCTATTATCCAAAGCAGAAGGTAACCTAAAACCATGCTCTACTAGCCGTTCCTTACGTGATCTATCTCCCGCATACATGCCGCCAATCTGAGGTATTGTTTTATGAGATTCATCAATTAATACTAAGAAGTCATCAGGAAAGTAATCAATCAACGTCTGAGGACGAGAACCGGGTGGTCGTTGAGCTAAATGACGGGAGTAATTCTCAATACCTTGACAGAATCCTACTTCCTCTAACATCTCTAAATCATAATTAGTTCGTTGTTCTAAACGCTGTGCTTCTAAGAGCTTATCTTGACTGCGTAGCTCATTTAACCGCTCCGCTAACTCATCTTTGATACTCTTAATCGCCCGCTTAAGTTTCTCTTCTTTAGTAACAAAGTGGCTAGCAGGATAGATAGTTAGTTCCTTTAACTGCTGCTTAATCTCACCAGTGACAGAATCAACTTCTTGAATCCGGTCAACCTCATCACCAAAGAGTTCAATCCGGTAAACTTTATCTTCATAGGCAGGATGAACCTCAATTACATCCCCTCGCACTCGAAAGCTCCCGCGCGATAAGTCATAATCCTTGCGTTCATATTGAATATGGATTAGTTCCTGGATAATCTCCTGGCGCTCTTTAATTAAACCTTCTTCAACTTGACAGGTTAAATCTAAGTAATCTGTCGGAGAGCCTAATCCATAGATACAAGAAACACTAGCTACAATAATTACATCATCACGTTCAAATAAGCTACTAGTCGCTGCCAGACGCAATCTATCTATCTCTTCATTAATTGAAGCATCCTTTTCGATATAAGTATCAGTCTGTGGTACATAAGCTTCAGGCTGATAGTAATTATAGTAACTAACAAAGTACTCCACAGCACTATTAGGAAAGAACTCTCTAAACTCGCTACAAAGTTGAGCTGCTAAAGTCTTATTATGAGCAATCACTAAGGTAGGCTTCTGCACTTGTTCGATTAAGTTAGCCATGGTAAAAGTCTTACCCGAACCGGTAACACCTAAGAGAGTCTGATGTTGAAGCCCAGACTTAATACCACTACTTAATTTATTAATTGCTTTTGGCTGATCACCACGAGGAGTATAATCAGAAACCAGTTCAAATTGACTCATTACTATCATCTCCTAGTACATTCATTTTCGGCTTAACCCCCTAAAATTGGAGAAAATCTATATTATGCTTCCTTATTCGCAGTAATTGAATTTAAGCACTAAAAGTTTCAGGCTTAATTTTCTTGCTTTTAAATGCTTGATAATATTTGGCTGGAGCTTTATTATTTAAGCTACCGTGTCTTCGTCTGTTATTATAATATTTCATGTACTCACTAATTCTTTCATAGACCTCTAGATAACTTTTAATAATTCCCTTAAATTTAAATTAACTTAATTATACTACCAATGAACTTTTTCCACAAGTCTGTTAGGGGGCTATATAGATTTAACCTTGCAATTAATATATTTGATTTGCAATTTTATTAATAATGTATTAAAATCAATTGTGTTATATTTTATAATTATGCTTAATTGTAAAATGAAGTTGAACTAAATAAATATTCCATAGTGAATCAAACTGTTGAAATCTATTATCTTGATGTGGGACAAAGAGTTTATGAATCTAATCGCAAACATTCAGCTACTAAATTTAATACTTAGAATGTGGAT
>JBNJEL010000007.1:0-33001 GCA_051745835.1 Bacillota bacterium | reverse complement strand
TATCAATCTCAGCCTGTTGCAAATACCAAACAAAAGAAAAAAGCTTAACCGGATTTAAGACTGATAAACTACCTCTGACTGGTACTTCCTTCGTCGGTAAGCCATTAGCAGTAGCTCGTTGATATAGCTCGCTCTCCTGCACACTGCCAACTATCACTTCATACCCGCGTTGATCTAACTCATAGGCAGTTTCAAAAGTCCACTTCTCACCACCGCCCCACTCAACACAGCTATTGAGAAATAAAATTTTCATTATTATCACTCCATAATTTAATCTTATCTACTCCCACTATCTCTAATATATCATCAACTGTTATATTTTGCATACACCGATGATGACCTAAGGGACACTCCTGTTCACCACAAGGTCGACACTCCACCTCTGCTGTCACTAGCTCACTCTCTGTTTGATAAGGTTGATACTTAACTTCATCTGATGGCCCAAAGATGGTAATTGTCGGTGTCTGAACTGCGGCAGCGACATGTACCGGTCCACTATCTCCACTAATTACTAAATCACATTCATTCACTAAAGCAGCTAACTCTGGTAAGTTAGTCTGTCCGGTAGCAACAAACGGTTCTTTACCCATCTGCTCTACTATCTCTTGTACTCGCTGACGGTCACTAGGACCACCTAAGAAGATAACCTGATAACCTCTCTTAAGTAAAGTATCAGCTAACTCAGCAAATCCAGAGCTTAACCACCGTTTTGTCTCCCAACTCCCGCCAGTATTCAAACCAACTACTGGTTGACTACTCTCTACTCCTTTGTTAGCTAACCAGTCAGCTATCTGCTCTTTAGCTTGAGGCTTAATAACTAGCTCTAAGCCCTGCTGGTCTAGCTCATTAAATCCTAATTGGTAAAGAAAATCAAGATAGACCTCGACCATATGACAATCCTTAGGTGGTGTCAACTCTTGATCCAGCCAGATACCGCGTCCCTTACCGCCGTAACCGACACTATAATCCGGATTAATCAACTTAAGTAAGATAGCAGTACGCCAATTACCATGCAGGTTCAAACCTAAATCATAATTATTGGCTGCTAGCTCTCTCGCAAAGCTAATACTCTGCCAGATACTCCACGCTTTATCATACGCATAGATCTGGTCTAAATGAGGATAGTCAGCTAACAAGTCAGCAAAGTTAGCATTGAGCACCAGATCAATCTGAGCATTAGGATACTTAGTTCGTAAATTACGTAAAAAAGGAGTAGCAAAGATTAGATCGCCCATATATAGTAAATCAATCACTACTATGCGGTTAGCTGCTTTAATCTCTGGTTTCATCTGTTGAACACTCCACTGCTTCTTTAGCTGCTTGGTAAATTTCTTCCACGCTAATCTGCTTCATACACTCGTTATCTCTAGGACAGGCACGCTCCCAACATTCCAAACAGGATAGATCAGCTTGAATCACAGTATGCTGCTTACCATAAGGACCATGAGTCTGCGGAGTTGTCGGGCCCATTAAGGTAACCACTGTCGTATCCATCGCTGCTGCTAAGTGCATCGGACCTGTATCCCCACCAATAAAGATCTCAGCTCTGCTATAAAGTTCTGCTAGCTCCTGTAAGTTAGTCTCACCAGCAAGATTAAGCGGTTGGGCAGACATGGAGTCTAAGATGCTAGCTACATCTTCACGATCGCTAGGACCACCAGTAAAGATCACCTCTACATTTAGCTCATTGATTAATTGGTCAGCTAACTTAGCATACCGTTCTAGTAGCCAATTCTTAGCTGTCCAGCTAGTAAGCGGATTAATCACTACCAGCGGTCGATTATCCAGCTCTAAATCGCTAACTAAACTATCTACTCTCTGCTTAACTGAGGGCTCAACTCTAATCCCGTAATCAAGCTCATCACTCTCCGCTCCTATACCTTGGGCAAGTAATAGATTACGCTCAATCTGGTGTAGCTGACGATCCGGTAGCTCTACCTGTTCGTGGTAGAAGAGACCACTACACTCCCGTGCATCACTGGGACCCACTCGCAGCTTTGCTCCACTTAAATAAGCAGTTAAGCCACTCTTAAAGAGACCATGTAAGTCCCAAGCTAGATCAAACTGCTGCTCTTTAAGTTGGTCGAAAAACTCTTTAGCCCGCCGCAAAGTACCTAACTTATTGCTCTTAAATGATTCCTTCCACTCTGCTTTAGGTAACTGAATAACATGATCTAAATAAGAATTATTGACTATTAAATCTTCAGCTTTAGACTCGACAATCCAGGTTAGTTCAGCCTCCGGATAAGCATTACGTACGGCTTTAGCTACGGGCAGAGCATGAATCACATCACCGATTGCACTTAATCTAATTATTAATATCTTAGTTGGATTTAACTGTTTTAGCTTCTGCACAACTCTTAGCTCCCTTACTCTCCATTAATTTAACTGCTAACTTAAGATTACGCTGACTAGCTCCTTGATTCTGCTTGATCATCTGACGAGCTGCTTGACTCTTTGCCTCTAACTTAGTAGGATGATTAAGATAGTTCGCCATCTTAGCTGTCAACTCTTGACTATCAGCAACCTGAATCCCTACTTCATGCTGTAATAGCAGTTTAGTATCATCTTTAAAATTAAACATATGCGGACCAAAGAAGACTAACTTACCACAAGCAGCCGGCTCTAAAATATTATGTCCGCCACGTTCAATTAAACTACCGCCGACAAAGACCAGATCGGCTACATTATAAATTGTAGCCAATTCACCAATAGTATCGATTATAATCACCGACTCACTGAGCTCTTCTCGCTTAGCCAATTCAGTCCAGCGAACTGTCTCAATTCCTGCCTCTTGATAGAGCTTAGCTACCTCAGCACTCCGCTTCACATAGCGCGGCGCTAAGATCATTACTAATTGAGGAAACTCTTTCTTTAACTGTTGATAGAGTGGAAGTAACCGCTTCTCTTCATCATCATGAGTACTCCCCATCACTAACACCGGCTGCTTTTCAGTTAACAGCAGCCGATCATAAAGTTTAGCCTTCAGATCCTCATCGCCGCCACCATAATCTTGGTCAAACTTTAAGTTACCATTATTAACTACGCGCTCAGGTGGTGCTCCTAGCTCTAAGATATGATCTACATCCCACTGCGACTGCATACTAAAGATATCTACTTGTGATAATAAGTTCTCAAGTAACGGTCCTAAGTACTGATACTTCCGTAAACTACTATCACTAATCCGACCGCTCGCCACCATTGTCTTGATGCCCTGCTCTTTTGCCTCTCGCAACAGATTAGGCCAGAGCTCTGTTTCGATCATAATTATCAAATCCGGATTCACCTGAGCTAAGACGTGCTTAACTATCCACGGTAGGTCTAACGGAAAATAGATAATCTGATCTACTTCCTCAATCTTCTTCTCCGCCATCTCACGACCAGTATCGGTAATTGTAGAAAAAAGTAACTTAGCCTCCGGATACTTACTCCTTAACTTAGATACTAAAGAAGCTGCTGCTCCCGTCTCACCTACCGAAGCCGCATGAATCCAAATTACATCTCTATCTTGCCAGTTACTAATCTCGATTGGTAAAAAGCCCCACCGTTCGCTAAAGTACTCACGATAACGTCCTTTTATCACCAGCTGATAGAGCAGCCAAGGCGACATCAAACATAATAAACCAATTAGTGCCACATCATAAAGCAGATAATACATTCATTAAACTCCCTTGATTAATACTTTAACTCATATTCTAATTCAATCTCTCGTTCGAAATCATCCTTACTAGCTCTTAACCAGCTCATAGTCAAACCTAACTCCATGCAATCATAGACTCGCGTTAGTTCCAGATTACGTTCCGAATAATAATCTTTTTGCAGGTCATACTCTACTTCGCCATCTATCTCCCAATGAGCATAATCCTCTTTTACAGAACGATACTCTACATCTAAAGTAGTACTCTCGTAATCTTCTAACTGCAGATCATAATTAAGTAATCCTTCAATCCATAGTTGATTACCAGCACTAAACTGCTTTTCATAATTAAATCCTAAACTTAACTCTTCATCAACTTCTTGGCTGTAATCACTATTCTTATACTTATCTAACTCATCACGTTCAACATCTATCTGTTTACGACTTATGGTTGGTTCAGTTGGATAATTGCGATAATCGTAATCAACTATTCCTGTCCATTGATTACTAAGAAAGTAACGATAATTGCTTTCAAAACCATAGTATGAATAATCGTCCTCTGTTTCATTAATCACTTGATGTCCATCCAACTGCCAGGTGAAGAAGTGCTTATCTTCAATTAAAAGCCAATGACCATCAATAATTAGATCATAATATTGTCGCGTACCGTCGATACCTAAATAATCATTATCTTGATCATACTTATCATCATCATAATTAATACTTTCCCGGTGACTAGTTAATAAATTAGGCTGGCTACCATCTTCAACTAATCCTTCCCAACCTACTTCAATATCAGTTAACCAATCCAACTCATGAGTAAAATCTAGGTCTAACTGATAAGCATCATACTCCTGCTGATCATCAAACCAGGACTTACGCATGATTAATCTACTATCTAACCAGCTGTGATCGGTTAGATTATGTCGATCCCATAACCGCCACTTAACTCGCTTGCGATTAATCTCTTGAGCAGCGGAAGGAAAGTAAAGATCTCCTTGACTGTAGGTCAGACGCATCTTAGAACTACTACCTAAATTAGTATCATCTAATCCTAACTTCAACTGCGGACGGTAATTCCAAGCTTGATGATAATAGCGGTCTAACTGCCAAAAGAGATTATCTTGCTGTTGACGCAGTGTCACTTCCCCACTGCTTAAACTTTCACCACCGCGCGGATCTTCATATTTTAAATCAGCATCAAGTGTCAAACCATAGTCCCAGCTAGAATCCAGTTCTAACTCACTCTGCCATCCTTCCTGTTCATGATACTCAATTTCTGGACTGATCCGTAAATTATTATGGGGACGATACTCATAATCTAAATCTAATTGATTGGCATCTCGCGAAGTCCATTTTGCTTCTATATCCCCTTGTAGTTCGGGGCTGATAAAGTGTTCATAATCTAAACGCAGATAATGACCTTCACTACTATTATAGCCAACAATTGGTATTGGCGTCAACTCTGTATTATAACGCAGCGAATACTTATAGACCGGATAACTGAAAACATGCTGACCGAAGAGATAAACCTCTACTCCTCTCGCAATTAACAGATCATTAGGATAGACCGTCAACTCATCTGCTGCTAACTCAAAATGAGCCTCTGGTGCCTGACAACTAGTTACTCGAGCTTGGTCTACCTCTAATTCTTCTGTTGCTATCCGTAATTCATCGCCGTCTAAATACTTATAATCTACACTTCCCTCGACTGGCCAGATCTTCCCCTCCTGTTTGCCGTAATCATAAACCATCTGTTCACCACTTAACTCACGATTCCCCTGCTTATAAAAGATTTCACCAACTGCCACTATCTCCTCTTGCTGTAAATCAATATCAACTTCTTCAGCTTCTAAGATTCTATCCTCAAACTCAATTATTACCTCACCTCGCCCGCGTACCATCTCCTCAGCTTGATCAATACTTAACTGGTCAGCTGAAATATTAAACGGAGCTGAAACCGCCTCTAATTGCGGGCTATAACTTAAAGTGATTAGTAGTAAAATTAACAGTGCTAATCTAACTACTTCTCCTACTCGCTGCACTAATTACACCTCACCTAAACTATTTCTACTTATTTTCTACCTCCTCTATTTATTTCGGTAAATATCTACTCGTTCCTGCTAACAAATCATTCCTCAATTAAACTATTATTCTCAATTTCTTCTTCAACCTTCATTCCCGACTCAATTGGCAAACCATAAGCACGCACTGCTTGCTTACTTTCCAAAAATAGCTTCTGATTAGGCTTAATTACTTCATCATCACCTTTTACAAAATAACCCGAAATTAACCCTACCGGACCTAAGATAACACTGCCTACAATGCTTGCTCCTAAAGCTAACTTCATTGACTCATTCTTCTCTACCGCCTTCTCATCGAGAACTAAATCTAACTGATTATCATCAATTAAGTTCACAGAATTGAAACTAAGCTCTATCTCACCATCACGCCCGAAATTATTAGCGCGCTCTACTCTCTTAATCTTTGCTTGACCCTTAGTTCCTGCCGGCAGTATCAATTTGCCATCAATTACTAGATCTTCAGCTACTTGATAATCGATACTCTGTCCGGAACTAATCTCTTCGGAACTAACTTTCTCTAAAAATTCAATCTTAACTAGTGTCTGACGCGGAACTTCTACTTCTTGCACCTTAATCTCACCATCCGGCAGACTAGTATTTAACAGCTTCCCTACTCGACTCGACAACGATCCAGACTGTCTACTACCAACTAATACCTCCTCTAGATGAGTTACTCTATCTTCAAGTGAGCCTTGTCTTATCTCTTGATAGATTGTCCACTCTAAAGCACTAATTGTAAACGACAGCGACGGACGATTAGGTTGACTAGCCAAAACTAAATTAAAGATGCGGCGAGCTCGCTCAATTAATGAACCGGACATCTTCCGACCATAAAGACTCTTTTCTAGCTTTTTAACTCGTTCCAATAATGAACCGCTGAGATGATCATCGTAAAGCCGCTTCTCTACTTCTGATAACTTCTGTAGTGAGAAGGTCGGCTGAATATTATCCTCGGCCTGTAAAGGTAGTGCTGTCGTAGTTAAAATTAGAGCAATTATTAATCCACTACTTATTAATCTTTCTTTCATCATTCTAAACCTCCTAAAAATTAATCTTTAGTTCTACATTTGCAGCATTTGGTTTGAGTTTCTCCCAGACCTTCTCTAATTCATTACTACTTTCTGTTTCACGATCTATCAACTGATAACCTAACTCTAAACTTGCTCGCTGAGATAATTTCAAATCTAATCCAAGGTTTAATAGTTCTGATTTTAACGGATCTTGCTGGATAGTTAATTCCTCTGCTGTACTATCTAATTGTGATTCTTCTACTACTGTGTAAGCAGCTTCTACAGTAGTCATCTCATTAACACTCCACTCTACTCCTGTCGAACTATACTCTTTACCATTAAATTCATCAACTTGATACTGCAACTTAATCTGCTGCGCATCATTATTATAGGTAACGCCGATTGCTGTTGAGTTCTGACTAGTCGCAGATCTTTCTTCTTTAAAGTAATTCACAAATAAGGAGAGATCCTCTGAAGCATTATAATCTATGCCTATCTGCTGCAAACCATCTTCTAACCTTGCTGGCTCATCAAGCTCAACTTCAGATGATAGGCTGTCACTATTGTCCACTCTAAAACCTGTACTTAATTGCCAGTTAGAATTGATCTCATAACCTAATTTAAAATCATTCTTCCGATCTAATCCTAAATCTAATTCAGAACTAAAGATTAATTCATCATCTAATCTTCCGGGACTAATTACTAATTTTAAATCACTAGAACGGTCAGCTGTCAAATCTTTTTGAAAACTAATCCCTTTAACTAATCGTGCTTCTTGATGTTCCGGCTGAACTACCAACTCATCAACCAAACTTCCCCACTGCAAACTATCTTCACTAGCCATTACCTCTTGACTCAATAACTGGTCATCTAACTTATAATCCTCCGCAGCCGCTCTCCCCCACAAAAAGATAACCAATATCAAACTAAGTAATATTACATAATACCGACGCATAATTAGTGATCAGCTAGGTGATCTCTCCTCCTTTCTATTTATTAAGTTTATATGATCCTTAATTACTTTAATATTATTAAATATATTCTAGATTTAAGATTTAATACCTTCATTTTTATTGATTATCGTTTATTAAACAAAAAAAGAGCCTCCGGAAAATCCAGAGACTCTTAATTAGTACTTTTAATTTACTTTAGAACTGCACATTAAACTCTCCTCTGATAGATTCAGCTTGATAACTAGCATCGCTATCAGCTACCATCTGATCATCAAAGTCTAAGACACGGTAATTAACACCTAACGAAGTATTTTCAGTTAACTGATGATTAGCACCTAAATCATAATAAGTTCTTGTGCTATCAACACTACTTCCATCCTTTGTCTCATAATGTGCATTACCGACTAAAGTAGTAGTATCAGTTACTGCATACTCATTCTCAACCTCTAATGTGCTTGTCTCTACTCCTGCCTCTTTATCTTCTAATTCATAATCAACAGTAGTAGCTAACTTACCAGCTAAGTAATTACCTTCTAAGCCAGCGTTAATAGTTGTTACATCTGCGTCATTATCTGTGTTAGCTAACTCATAACTACCCGATAGAGTAGTAGTCTCATCAACAGCATACTCAGCTCCTACTTCTGTAGTGAAAATATCATTAGAATTTAGTTCTTCGCTCTCTACTGCACCAAAGATATTAAGCTCTGAAGTTAAGTCCATAGCTCCCGTAACTCTAATTCCTTCAATGCCTGGTTCATAATCTTCGCCAGTACCGTAGATGTCATCATCCGCTTTAAATGTATCATTATCAACATTAAAGTTAGCACCTACCTGCTTATAACCAATAGTAGTATTAATGTCGCCAAATTCGGTGCTTACTTGACCATCTACTAAGTAGTTATCATCCACGCTATTATCTAACGCATAATACTTAACTTGAGAGTCAACATCTGATAGTAATTCACTACCAGCAGTTACACCATAGATTCCTTGTTCATCAGCTTCTAAATACTGTCCAGTTAAATCAATACCAGCTATCTTACGAGCAGCTTCTATGCTTAATAGATCTTGAGCATCGCTAGTATCGTCATCCTGTCCTTTAAAGACTGACAGTTGAGTATCGAATAGATTAGTTGTTGCCTCGACACCTTCTACATCCTCTTCATCATAGAAGTAGTTAGTTAGATGATAATCTTCAAGATCACCAATTCTTAATCCATAAGCTGGATTTTCAATCTCTAATAGTGCATCATCTAAACTAAGTTGCTTAGAATCTTCACTACTATCTACATCTTTCCAGTTAACATAGTCGCCAAAACCATCAGTGATTGTATCTAAAGTTAAAGTTGCGGTAGTACTATCATCTATAATTGTCTGAATATTAAAGTCTAACTCCTCTTTAAACTCCTCAACAGCCGGAGCATCATCATCTAAAGTGTCATCCCAGTCATTCCAGTACTGTCCATTATCGCTTAAATCAGGATTCCCCTCTAGATTAGTATCAGTAAAGATAGTACTTGCTTCTCCACTAACTTTGACATTCAACCCTTTATCTTCTAAGTCAGTAACTCGTTCTTCTAAATTAGCTAACTCTTGACCAAACTCATTAGTTAGAGCTTTAACTGTCTCTCTTACTTCATCACTTACTTCTTGATCTTCCACTTGTGAAGAGATTCGAGCTGCAATTACTGCCATCTCATAACGAGTTAATTTCTTATCTCCTTTAAATGTGTTATCCTCATATCCGGTAACAATTCCTGCTTTACTTACTTCTTGAATTGCATCATAAGCCCAGTGATCTGCCGGCACATCCTTAAATGGACTAGCCATGACTGGAGCTGATAGTGCAAAGAACATTACTATAGCTAATACAATAGATACTTTCTTCATCATCTGTTATTCCCCCTAGATTATTTAGTTACTTGTTTTAGTAGTAGATTGTGTAGTGTATTACTTCAGTTAACCTAACTATGCTACTAATCTAAGGAGTAATTTGAAAGCGAGTTGCCTGGTTTCCTCTTCTCTCCTTACTCCTTAATTATCTAGCTATTAAGCTAACCAAAGAGATATAGTATGGTAAATAATCACCTTTAATTAATAGCCATCAAGCTAACCGGGGTGCACCTCCTTTCTTGCTTGGTAACTATAATTAATAGGTGAAGAATTAATAACTAAAATTATAAAACAACTTATCCTCGATTTTTATTTACAAATTTATGTAATTTAATAACTTTAACTGCTTTATTTTTACTCTTTCTGTATTATATTATTTCTACTCAATTCGACAAGTTCCTGCTCGAAATCTGGAGTAAAAATTGGTAATTAAGCTAACTCTAATTCACAATGACTGTTCATTCATATGTAACATTTATACCTTCCCTCCCGAAATCCTGTTAGTAAATTTAGCCATAATAAAAAGCCCTGCAAACTTAATTGCAGAGCTTGATTAGAAATATAAAATTATAAAATAATTAGCGCTAACTTAATTAGCTGCTCCTATAGCAATTAAAGATAATAAAATAGCTGTGATACTTAAATTCTTATTCTCATCACTCTTCTGATGTAATGTTTCAATATCTGATTGAATTAACTCTAACTCCTCTTCAAACTCCTGCTCTAATTTACTGACAATATCTTTTACTTCTTGCTTCTTTTGTTCATCTAACTTATTCTCTTTTTTCTCAATCTGATTAATAATCCGAGCAGTAATTATTGCCATTCGATAACGGCTAACTGATTCTTTACCATTAAATTCTCCCTGCGGTGTTCCTTCCATAATTCCTAGCTCAGACACTTTAGAGACGGCTTCATAAGCCCAATGACCAGCTGGCACATCAGTAAATGGATTAGCAGCCAATACTGGAGCAACAGCTATTAAAACAAGAATTAAAGTTAGTAATAAGCTCACCTTCTTCATCATCTAACTCCTCCTTAAGTAATAAGTTCTAGATTAAGTAACTACAGACCTTCAGCCAAATACCTTTCTACTAAAATAATTGCTACATAATCATCTAGCGATTGATTAGGAGTCTGAAATGAACGAGGTAACAATCTCCGCCAACCTGTCGGCGGATGCTCCTGCCAAAAACGCTTTCTAGCCTCCAAAGTAGAGTTAGTCTCATCAATTAGCTTAATCTCTAACTCTGTATCTAAATTTGCGACTAACTGTTGAGAAGTAGTCCCGTCACCAACTACAATTAGCTCTAAATTATAAGTACTAATTAATGACTGCACCTTACTAGACACTTTATCTGTAGCCACTACCTGTTGATAATGAACAACCAGCTCTCTATCCACTATAGCTAACCCGCATTTATCACGTCCTGGATCGACTCCTAAAATCAATTCTCTCACTCCTCGCTCGCCTCTACCACAAATTTAATATTAGATGCTAAAATATTGCTCCGCCAAATATCCTTAACTGCTACTACTTTAACTGTTACTCGCTGCTTACGCTCCTTAATCTGATTAAATAAAGAATAGAAACGACTAAAACCTAAACTACCTACTTGTCCCTGAGAATTAGGAATCAATCCATCTTGAATTGCTTGCTTATTAATTTCAGTTAAGAATCCTTCTAAATCACTCTCTAACTTCTTTAGTGATTCGTCAGCTTGGAGATTAATTTGAGCAATTGTCTCACCACGATCATAGACCAAACGATCCGGATAAAGTTTGAATTTAGCTAAGACCTCCTCATTTTGAAGAGTATTTTTTTGAGCAATCAAACGAACAATCATCCGTTGCTCCTTCTGTCGCAAAGACTTAGCTGTTTGAAAGAGGTCATCTTCATACATCTTAATTACTCGTTCTTCTTCCTCAGTTGTAATCCCTCGCTCTAAAGCTGATTGATTAGCCTGTTTAATAAAGTGATCTAACTCTTTAACCGTTGTTTGATCACTTTGACCGCCATCAATTACATCTGAATAAATCACTTCACCTTTCTGATAGACAATATCACCTACTGCCGAATCAAGATACTTCTGTCCCATAAACTGGAGACCATAAGATAGATTATCAACCTTGGTTGCTAACTCTTCCTTTTGGGTAGTCAGCTCTTGGATTTTTTCTTCTAAAGTAGAAACCTCTCCCTTTAGACTAGCTACCTGATCAGATAACTTCTTCTTCTCAGCTGTTAAATCAGCTAATTCTTGATCAGCCTGCTCTAATTTATCTTTAACCTGTTGATACTCCTGGTTTGTCTCACTAAGCTGTTGAGTAATCTGTTTCTTTTCCTCCTTTAAAGAGGCTAGTTCATCACTCTTAGCTTGAATTTGCTCCTGCATCTGTTGTAATTGCTCATCTTTAACAGACACTTTACGCGATAATGTATTTAACTCCGCAATCATCTCTTGCATATTAAAGAGAGCCATCCTCACACCACGTGAAGTCACCAACAAGAGGGTAATAGTGGTGGTAGCAATTAAGATCCCTGTTAAAATAGTTACTAAAATCGAAGTATGTCGCGGACGCAGTCCAAATAATGATAACCGCTTACGTCCTACCTTCATCCCGATCTGATCTCCAATATAGGCAATTAAACCGCTAATTAAGATTAAAACTACAACTAAGATTAATCTATACATCTTGACCCTCCTGTCTGGTTAACTTCTGTTATCGTGCCATCTTAATAATCAATCCGGCTCCCACTATAGCAAAGATAATATTTTGCAGCCAAGCCCCAATCATTGGCGGTAATGTACCCGTCTGTCCTAAAGTAGAACCAATTGTCATTAAGATATAGTAGATAAAGATAATAATAATACTCAAACCTAATCCAATCGAAGCCCCAGAACGATTAGGCTTTAAACCTAACGGTGCACCAATCAAAGCAAAAATAAAACAGGAGAAAGGTATTGCATAACGCTGATAATATAAGACCTGTAGTGAAACTACATCATTACCTTCCTGACGCTCTAATTCAATATGTTCTGCTAATTCATCTAAACTCATCTCATCGGGATCCTTTTGGGCTCTAACAATCTCTTTAGGTTGACGTTGTAACTTCTCGACTGTATAAGTATCGAACTCCATCGTCGGCACCTTGTTCTTATCATTAATATTATAGATAATACCGTCTATAAACTGCCACTGTTGATCTAACCACTTTGCCTTCTTAGCTTCAATTACCTGCACTAACTGACCATCATCATAATCTTGAAAGGCAACATCTTTCATTGTTAAACTTGAACCATCAAAGTGATAAGCATAGAAGATATAATCTATCCTATCCGTCTGGGGATCAAGTGGTGCTATTCTAAGGTTTTTTTGAGTAGTTGGCATTTGATTTCGATTCTTAATCTCCCAAATTAATTGACGATAAGCTTTCTTACTCTGCGGTACTAAAGTTTCATTAGCTAGCACGGTTAAACAGCTTAATAGTAATGCTACCAATAAAACAGGAATAATCAGCCGTAAGAAACTTACTCCTCCTGCCTTAAGCGCTACTACTTCACTATCGCCTGATAAACGTCCAAACGAAAGTAAGGTTGCTAATAACATCGACATTGGAAAGGTCAAAACAATTACTTCCGGTAGACTTAAGAAGAATAACTTGCCAGCTACAACAAAGGAGATCCCCCATTCAATCATCAGATCGGCTAACTCAAATAATATATCAGTTCCCACAAAAATACTAGTAAAAGCAAAAACTCCAAATAAGAAGGGAGTCAATAATTCTTGTAATAGATACTTATCTACTATCTTCATTCTGCCACCTCACATCTGAAACTTATCACCTAAATAGAACTTACGAGCCACCTTACTATCAGCAATCTCCTCTGCTGTACCTGATAACAGAATCTCACCTTGATGCATAATATAGGCTCGATCCGTAATCTCTAATGTCTCGCGCACACTATGATCAGTAATTAAGACTCCTAATCCTTTATCTTTAAGATAAGAAACAATCTCTTGGATATCA
This sequence comes from Bacillota bacterium, assembly GCA_051745835.1. GTDB lineage: Bacteria > Bacillota > Halanaerobiia > Halobacteroidales > Acetohalobiaceae > JBNJEL01. The sequence goes on along the minus strand of JBNJEL010000007.1, from coordinate 19,394 downwards.
TTAACCGCTATCGGATCAACTCCGGCAAAGGGTTCATCAAGTAGAATATAATTCGGATCAGTAACTAAGGCACGAGCAATCTCCGCCCTTCTTCGCTCTCCTCCTGACAGTGTATAACCTTTCTGATGACGAATATCTTGAATATCAAACTCAGTCAAGAGCTCATCTACTATCTTCTCATTAGCTTTAGGACGGTCAATCATCTCTAGAATAGCTAGTAGGTTCTCTTCTACCGTTAACTTCTGAAAGATAGAGGATTCTTGAGCTAAATAACCAATCCCTGCTCTAGCCCGTAGATGCATTGGTAGAGTCGTAATCTGTTCTTGATTAAGTATTACCTCTCCTTGATCCGGTCTAATTAAACCAACCACCATATAGAAAGTAGTCGTCTTCCCTGCACCATTAGGGCCTAAGATGCCAACAATCTCACCGGGTTCAACAGTAAAATTAACGTGATCGACTACATCAACGCCATCATAAGTCTTGACCAAATTTTTAGCTTTGATCGCCATTACTCTTCATCCTCTTGCTTTAAATCTTGTTGTGGAATTTTCAGTCGACTACGCCCTTCGGAAGTCAGCTCTTCTGTCTTTAGATTAACCACTACTTTATCACCAGTCAACTTCCGCTGTTGGTTAATTACTACTACATTTCCAGTTAAGATTGCTTGATCCGCTTGATATAAGAGTTGCAACTGATCTGCATCAGCAGTTAAGTCAGATGACTTAAGGTGAGCCTCCTTAGGAACAAATAATTCATCCTTAGCAAAATCTATTTCAAATCGCTTACCGGTTACCTCCCAGCCTTGACTAATTAACTTAGGACTGCCGGTTAATAGACCGCTTTGATAGGACTTATCTAACTCTAAACGTGAACCAAACATCTGACCTTGAGCGGTATTGACTTCAACATTACCGGTTGCTACCGCAGAATCATTCTTTAACACCATCTCATCAGCTAATATCTCTAACTGATTAGCTCTCTGTTGTTCACCCTTATCTTGAGCAATCACCTGTCCTGCTAAAACTAAATTCAACACTAAACCAAAGAGCGCTAATTTAAATAAAACTCCTCTGCTAAACCTATTCATTCTACTCACCTACCCTATTGGTGTATCAATCTAGTATCACCTAATACTCTTAACTCTTTTAACTCTACTGGAGCAATAAATCGCTCACCAGTAACCTCAACCTGTTGAGCATGATGAGTTAACTTAATATTTCCTATTCCGCGCCAACGATTCTTCGTTTGATTCCAGAATAGTTCATCTGCTTTTACTCTTAATCTTTCATTCTTAACTACTACCCCTGTAAAGAACTTTAACTTACCTTCCTGAGGCCAATAAATACCTTGCGGAGCAGTTAAAGTAGCTTGTAGTGACTCTCTTTCTTGCTTTTGATTAACTGTAAAGACTTTAATCGTTACCTCATCTAATTTAAAGTAAGACTCATCCGCTGGTTGAATTAACTTATCAGCCGTCAACTCCAAATCAGTCTGCCCATCTTCACTACTAACCTCAACTACTGCTTGACTAACTTCCTTCTGCGGTGGCTGTTTGGTAGTTTTATCTTCATCAGGAGTAGGATGAGAAGGATTAGACGACTCATCAATTACTCCAAAATAAAACAGACTACTGATTACAACCAAGATTATAGAAATTATAATTAGCCATCTTTTTTGCATTCTCAACCCACTCCTTTCCGCTACTCTAAATCAGGAGAATCCTGCCAACGGTTATGTGCCCACAGCCATTGTTCAGGATAATCCCTAATTACCGCTTCTAAATTAGAATATAAATTTGACATAACCTCTTGTTGCTGACTAATAGTAGGATTACTTGGTACACTACACGGCGGCTTAACAATAATCCGATGTTGACCAGGCTTATGACGAACAATATAGATCGGTAAGAGTAAAGAATTAGTCCGCGCTGCTAACTCCACAGCTCCTAGCCGTGTTCTTGCTTGTAGTCCAAATAATTCTATATAGTGTTCAGCATGACGCGACTTCTGATCATTTAAGACGAAAAGTCCCTCTCCTGCTTCCAAAACCTGATAAGCCTTTCGCATTGCCATACCTTTATTAGCAAAAACATTAATCCCTTTATTCTCTCTAATTCTTAAAATATCTTCATAAATTAATTGATTACTCTGCTCTCTTGCTAAAGCATTAACCTTAAACCCTTTAAGCGCTAAAATCGCTCCTAACAGTTCCCAATTCCCAAGATGAGCCGTACAGAGCACATAACCCTGATCCGACTGAGCAGCCGCTGTTAAATGCTCTAGACCTTCAATCTCAACTGTTTCGTTTAACTTCTCTGCAGTCAACTGCGGTAGCCGCATAAATTCAACTAAAAGCTGACCTAAATGCCGAAAATTTGCCTTAGTCAGCTCCTTAGCTTGCAACTGACTAACTCCTAATACTAACTGAAGGTTCTGTAGGGCTAAATCTCTTCTATCCGGCAATAAGAGATAAGCCAGATCACCAAAGCGACGTCCTATCTGATCAGCAAAGCGTCGAGGGACCAGATTAACTAAACTGCTTAACGCACGATAGAGTAGATAGATTATTCGCTCCTTCATCTACTCTACTACTTCCTGCTGTTCCAAGATAGAATCCAGCACTTCCCTAACTGCTCCTCTACCGCCGCAACTAGTAGTGCTATAATCTACAGCTCTCTGCACTTGCTCAACTCCATCAGCTACAGTTAACGAAAGGCCTACTTCATTTAAAAGCGGTAAATCTCCTACATCATCACCAATATAGGCTACTTCTTCCGGCACTAAATTATACTTAGCTATCAACTCACGATAGATAGCTACCTTATCATCAACTCCCTGATAGACTTCACTAATTCCTAACTCATCAGCTCTAGTCGTGACCGCCTCGGAAGTACGACCAGTAATAATTGCTATCTCTATTCCTGCCTGTTGAGCAGCTTTAATTCCTGCGCCATCATGAACGTGAAATGCTTTCAGTTCCTGGCCTTGAGCTCCTAATATAATTCGACCATCAGTTAGAACACCATCAACATCGGTAATAAATAATTTAATCTGCTCTGCTTTCTGATTAAGCTGCATCTTTGACATAGCTTTCCACTCCTAATCCTTACTTTAAAATACACCGGCTTTCAATAAATCCTGGAAGTTAACCATCCCAATCGGTCGAAATTCCTCATTGATTACCGGTAGATCGCTAATCTCCTGCTCCTGCATTATATTAACTGCTTCCGCTGCTAACTTATCAGCAGTAATTGTTACTGGATCGACAGTCATAATCTCTTTGACTGTTAACTGCAATAGATCACTCGACTTCTCTAACTCTCTGCGTACATCACCATCAGTAATAATGCCTACTAAATTCTGCTCATCATCAACTATATTAGCTGCTCCCATCTGAGTAGAAGTCATAGTAAATAAGGCTTCCTTCAATGGCTGATCCTGTTTAACAATTGGATTCTGCTCGCGAACATGCATCACATCCTCAACCTTTAATAGTAACTTCTTACCTAAACTACCGCCCGGATGATAAAGTGCAAAATCCTCAGGCTGAAAATCTCTTGCCTCCAGTAAAGCTATTGCTAAAGCATCTCCCAAAGCTAAAGTAGCCGTCGTACTAGCTGTCGGGGCTAAGTCAAGAGGACAAGCTTCTTCAGGCACACTGCTGTCTAATACGTAATCAGCATTCTCAGCTAAGGTCGATTCTAAATCACCAGTTAGAGCAATAATCTCTGCTCCAATTCGTTTAATTACCGGTAGAATCTGAACTACTTCGGTAGTCTCACCGCTATTAGATAAGACAATCACAATATCTTTATCGGTCACCATTCCTAGATCACCGTGAATCGCCTCACCAGGATGGAGAAAGAAAGAAGGCGTCCCGGTACTAGAGAAGGTAGCCGCCAACTTCTTAGCAATTAAACCTGACTTGCCCATCCCCGTCATAATTACACGTCCCGAACAATCCAGAATTAATTCCACTAACTCCACAAAAGTCCCATTGATTGCTTGACTGATATTCGTAATTGCCTGCTGTTCTATCTCCAATACTTGTCTTGCTTGCGCCTTAATTACTTCGCTATCTAATTCCATTATTACTCCTCCTGTACTACTTGATCAATTGCTTGAACTTGGCGTAAGATCGCTGGTAAATCAGATAGCGGCACCATATTTGCTCCATCACACGGAGCACTATCCGGCTGATCATGCACTTCCATAAAGAGCGCATCAATTCCTACTCCAGCCGCCGCCCGCGCTAAATGCGGTACATACTCCCGCTCTCCACTAGAGCTAGCACCAGCTCCGCCGGGTAGCTGTACACTATGAGTAGCATCAAAAACTACCGGATAACCGGTCTCTCTCATTCGCGGTAGAGAGCGCATATCTACAACTAAGTTATTATAACCAAATGAAGCACCTCGTTCGGTTAGTAAGATCCGCTGATTACCTGTACTCTCAATCTTTTCTACAACTTGATCTATATCCCAAGGAGCTAAAAACTGTCCCTTCTTAACATTAACAATCTTCTCAGTTGCGCCTACTGCTGTTACTAAATCGGTCTGGCGTGATAGAAAGGCTGGTATCTGAATAATATCGAGTACCTCCGCTGCTATCTGAGCTTGCTGAGCGGTATGCACATCAGACAAGAGCGGTAACTTTAGCTCCTCTTTCACCCGCGCTAAAATCTCTAAGCCGCGCTCTAAACCTGGTCCGCGATACGAATCGATTGATGAACGATTAGCCTTATCATAAGAGGACTTAAAGACAAATGGTATTCCTAATTCAGTTGTAATCTGCTTAATCTCTTCTGCCACCTGTAGTGAATGACCTACATCTTCAATCGCACAGGGCCCAGCTATCAAGACAAACGGATTATCCGCTCCAAACTTAATCCGATCATTGAGTACTACTTCTCGAGCTTCTTTACTCATCATTCATCGCCTCCATTATCTCTCTAACTCTATCTAAGTCCTCTGCAGTATCAACGCCCAACGGATTAGCTTCAGTTTCAGCTACCTTAATTTTGTAACCCTGTTCTAAAGCGCGCAGCTGTTCTAAAGACTCTGCTTTTTCAAGTGGAGTAACAGCTAATTGGGCAAACTTAAGTAAGAACTCTCTACGGTAAACATATAATCCAATATGCTTATAATAATCTAGCTCTGCCTCTTGATCACGACAATAAGGTAGTGGACTACGCGAAAAGTAGAGTGCATTATTATTTTGATCGGTAATCACCTTCACTAGATTAGGATTCTTTATTTCCTCATCATCCGTAATCTGATGTTTGAGCGTAGACATAACCGCTTTTTGATCTGCTAATAGCGGCTGAACGGCTGCTGTAATCATCTCACTTGTAATCAGTGGTTCATCACCCTGGACATTAACAATTAGATCAGCCTCAATCTCTGCCGCTACTTCTGCTAACCGGTCAGTACCGGTCTGATGATCAGCTGAAGTCATGACAGCCCTACCATCAAAATCTAACACCGCTTCCTTAATTCTCAAATCATCAGTAGCAACAATTACTTCATCTAAAATATCGGCTTCTTCTGCTCGCTTATAAACATGTTGGATCATAGGTTGACCTTGGATCTCTAATAGTGGCTTGCCCGGTAGACGCGTCGAATCATAGCGCGCCGGAATAATTCCTACTACCTGTTGGTCTGACATTCTCTCCCCTCCACTTCTGCTAATATAGCTTCTACTGTATCTTCATTGGACATTACTTCTAACTCAATACCTAACACTTGCAACTCTATCTCTGATTCAGCTAGCCAGGTTTGTAACTTAGGATTGATACTAACTGCATCCTTCTCGGTAGTAATAATCAAATCTGCTCCTAGATTATCAGCACTACTAATTACCTCGCTTAACTCCTCCTTAGAATAGTAATGGTGATCTGCAAATCGAGCTTTACTGACCACCTCAGCACCTAAATCTTCTAAAGTCATTTCAAAAGAAGCCGGATTCCCAATACCCGATAGAGCAACTACACTCTTATCTGCTAAAGGCTGTTGGTTAGTTAATAACTCTCGTTTATTTTCGGTTAGAGCACGTAAATAGGTTGGTTGATGAGTTGTCTCGATAATTAATGCCTGCTGATTATATCTTCTTAACTTAGCTCTAATCTCCTGAATTCGCTGCTTAGATACCTGATCTGTCTTAGTTAAGCAGAAATAATCTGCTCGAGCTAAATTAGGTAACGGTTCTCGCAATCTACCACGCGGCATCAGATGTCCGTTAGCAAACGGATTAGTAGCATCAATCACGACTAAATCACAATCACGTTCGACTGCCCAATGTTGAAAGCCATCATCTAATAAAACTACATCTACTCCAAACTGCTGATAAGCATATCTACCTGTTACTGCACGTTCACTACCAATTAAGACCGGAACTCCCGGCAGACTCCGGGCTAACATATAAGCTTCATCGCCTGCTTCGGTAGCAGATAATAATACCTGCTCACCATCAGAAACAACTCCCACCTCACCACTAAACTCTGCTTTATAACCGCGGTTGAGAATAGCAACATCTAGCCCTCTCTGTTGCAACCTCTGTGCTAGAAACTTAGCCACCGGTGTCTTGCCTGTCCCGCCTACAGTAATATTACCAATACTAATTACTGTACAGGGTAGCCTAGTACTGCTCTTGATCCCTAACTCATATAACCGTACTCTTAACTGTAGTAATAACTTAAATAGTTGTGCTAAACAACTAAGCAACAGTAGTACTAAACGAGCTATAACTCCTCGCTTCTCTCCTGCAATTACAGCTAATAAGTACTCCTCTAACCGCTGCTGCATAAGTATCATCATCCTAACTCTGCCAGTTTTCTTTCTGCCTGCTGATTAGCAGCTCTTAAAGCAGAATTTACTTCCTGACGCTTATCTTCGATTACTGATTTATCAGCTTCACTATCTACCGCAATTGGAGTTCCAAAGTACAGACTAGCTTTAGCAAACGGATAAGGTAGATTAAAATGATCCCAACTATTAATTATCTTCTGTTTACTGAAGCTAACTCCTACTGGTATTATTAGACTATCCTGACTCTTCTTAGCTAAATAGACAGTCCCCAGCTTAGTCTCATGGCGTGGTCCCCGCGGGCCATCTGGCGTAATAGCAACATTATCTCCTGCTCGTAATGCCTTAATTAATTCTAATAAAGCCTTCACACTGCCACGCGAAGTGGAACCTCGCACTACCTGCCAGCCTAACTTAGTTAAAACGCCGCTAATATACTCACCATCACGGCTCTGACTAGCTAGACCGTGATAACCATGCTGGCGAAAATAATAAATCGGTAGCAACATCTTCCCGTGCCAAAACGCAAAGATTAACTTCTTATCTTGAGCCCTTAATTCTTCTAGCCGTTTTCGACCACTTACCTCTACTCTCAAAGTACTACTTAAAATAACAATTAGCAGCCACGCCGCTCGAGAAATAAGCCAGCTCTTTAACCTCTTCTTCATTACAAATCCTCCAGTATTACTTGCTATCTAATCATCAAACTGCATCTGATATAGGTGACTATATAATCCATCCTCTTCTAATAATTCTTCGTGAGTTCCTATCTGCACAATCTCTCCCTCATCTAAGACCACTATCTTATCAGCATTTAAGACTGTTGATAAACGGTGAGCAATAACAAAAGTAGTTCGCTCCTCCATTAATCTATCTAGCGCTTCCTGAACTAACGCTTCTGATTCAGTATCTAAATCGGACGTAGCCTCATCTAAGATTAAAATCTGTGGATTATTTAAGATTGCTCGAGCAATAGCCACACGCTGCCGCTGTCCACCGGATAATCCGGTACCCCGCTCACCAATTTCAGTTTCATAGCCATTCGGGAAATCAGTAATAAAGTGATGAGCATTAGCTGCTTTAGCTGCTTTGACTATCGCAGCAGATGACTGTTCAACTGCTCCATAAGCAATATTATCTGCAATCGTTCCACCGAAAAGAATAGTCTCTTGCGGTACAATACCAATCTTCTCCCGCAAAGAATTCAACTTTAGGTCTCTAATATCATGATCGTCTAATAAAACTGCCCCGGACTTAGGTTCATAAAAGCGCGGTATCAGATCAACTAAAGTAGATTTACCAGCACCACTTGGGCCTACTAGAGCAACTACTTCGCCAGGATTAGCTTCTAAATTAATATTTTTTAGTACTAACTCATCCTCATTATAACTGAAATAGATATCCTTAAACTCAATTTTCCCAGCTACTTCATCTAACTCAATGGCACCTGGTCGATCTTCAATCTCTGACTCTATATCCATAATCTCAAATATTCTATCCGCTGCAGCTAAAGCCTGTTGGATTGTACTTGATAGATTACTTAATGACTTAATTGGATTAGAAATTGTAATCAAGAGAGTAAAGAAAGCTAACAACTCACCAGGCGTCATATCTCCTTGCATCACCTGATAACCTCCATACCATAAGACAAAGGTAAAGACAAAGGAGGCTAAAATCTCCACAATCGGAGTCAAGCTAGCACTTAACTGTGTGTTCTTCATCGTTGCCCGAAAGTTAGCCTGATTATACTCACTAAATCGCTCATACTCATAATCTTCTTGGGTAAAGGACTTAACAATTCTAATCCCTGTTACTGTCTCCTGCAAAACATCAGTAATATCAGCAATTCTTTCCTGCACTCGACCACTGACTTTTCTAATCCGGCGATTATACTTAATAAAAACATAGGTCACAGCAGGAAAGATAATTAATACTGCAATCGATAACTGCCAACTAAGATAAAAAAGGTATCCTAAACCACTAATTAATGTAAATGTCTTATAGAACATGCTAATCGAACCAGAAACAATCGCACTCTGTAACTTCCCTACATCATTAGTCACCCGCGACATAATCTGCCCTGTCTTCATCTCATCATAAAAACCTAAGGATAGATTCTGCAAATGACGATAAAGATCATTCCGAATATCTCGAATTGCCTTCTGCGCTACATAAGAAGTCAAATACTTCTGGCCATAGTAAGCAACTCCCTTACAGAAATAGACAACCACAATACCTACAGCTACCCAACTAAGTTTAATAAATCCCTGCTCTGTGTTAGCAATATTATTAATCATCGTATCGATTAAATCTTTAAAACCTTTGATGAATAGAATAGTGAATAATGAGTGAAGAATCATAGACACAATAGCTGCAAAAAGTCTTCTACGATAGGGCTTGACATAACTTAGCACCCGTTTAATTAGATTCATTCTTTTTTAGGCCTCCTGCTTCTAATACCATCTCTGCTACTCGTTTAGTAGCTCCCGAGCAGCCTAATTTAGTTACTACTTGATCTAAGTCTGCTTTAATCTGTTGATAATAGCTTGTAGAATTTAAAATTTCCAATCCGGCTTGAGCTATCCTCTCTCCTGTTACTTCCTGCTGAATCAATTCTGGTACTACTTCGCGCTCCATAATAATATTCGGTAAACCGATATAAGGAATTTTAACTAATAACTTACCTAACAGCCAGCTTATAAATGAAGTTTGATAGACAATTACCATCGGCGTTGTTAAACAGGCTGCCTCCAAAGTAGCAGTACCTGAAGTAACAAATAATAAATCGGATAACTCCATTACAGCATAAGAATAACCAGAAATCAACTTAACCTCAACTGTAGACTGATCTATCATCTCTTCTACTTCTGCTAGAGAAATAGTCCCTGCTACTGGTAAGACAAATTCAACCTGCTCTAATTTATGCTGCATCACTTCGGCTGCTTCCAACATCGACGGTAATAAATCTTTTACTTCTTGTTCTCTACTACCCGGCAGTAGACCAATTACTTGCGAGTCTTGCTCTAAATCTAAACGCTCTCTTAACTCTGCAGCATCAAGCTTAGGCTCCACAATATCTAACAATGGATGTCCAACAAAGTTAACCTCAGCTCCAGCTTGGCGATAGACTTCAGCCTCCATTGGAAAGACAGAAGCTATCTTCGCCTGGCGACGCGCCATCTTCTTAGCTCGCCACTTGCCCCACACCCAAGCCGAAGGAGCAAAATAATTAACAGTCGGTATCTGATATCGATTTGTCAGCTTAGCTACCTTAAGGTTAAAACCGGAATAATCGACCAATAAGGCAGCATCCGGTTGATACTCCTTAATTGCTTCTTCTAATTGATCTAACACCTGATACATTAAGCGCAGATGTTTCAACGCTTCCACAAAACCGATTGTACTTAACTTAGTGGGATCAAAGATAATCTCTACTCCCGCTTCTGCCATCTCTGACCCACCTAAACCAACGAAGTTTAGATTAGGATTTAACTGCTGCATCTGTTTAATCACATGGGCAGCATGAAGATCACCTGAGGCTTCACCTGCTACTACCAATACCGTCGACATCTTCTCACCTCATTACTACAATCGGAATCTGAGCTTGATTAGCTAATTGACAGACTTCACTTTGATCTAAGACAAAAGTTTTATCTGCTTCAATGACAATTCCACAAGCTCCTACTTCGATTAAATTATTAATTGTCTCCACGCCAATAGTTGGAATATCGAAGCGAAAGTCCTGCTGTGGCTTACTAACTTTCGCTACAACCACTTCATCTGCCAACTCTTGACTGCGTAAAATTGTCTGATCCGTTCCTTCGATAGCTTCCACAGCTATGACAGCCTGATCCTTGACAACCACAGTCTGCCCAATATCTAACTTACCAATTCCTTTCGCCATCTTAAAGCCAAACTCCATATCAGCTATTAACTTAGAGCTTGGTTCTATATCATTTAAAACTCCCGGATGAGGTAGTAATTCTGTCAAATAAGTAGTCTGCTCTTTAACTTCAATTCCTACTTTCTCTAATTCATCAACTAACGCTAAAAGAATTGAGTCATCATTCTTAGCAGCTAAACGAGCTAATAACTGCTGCATTCGCTGGTCTAACTCTAAACTGAACATTAAATCTTTATTAACCTTGCCGTTCATCACAACCTCAGTAATATTTAAATCCTGTAACTTAGTAATTATGTTATCTAACTGTCCTACACTAATTTGATAGTGTTCATCACTACTAGCAGCTAATGGTTCTACTAAGGCTTGATCAGTAACCGAAATAGTAACTACCTCTAAGCCCTGCTTCTTAGCTGCTTGCACAAAATAAAGCGGCAATCTTCCATTGCCGGCGATAACTCCTACTCTATTCATGATTATCCTCCTAAAAATCTTAACTACCTACAGATACCTCGCTGAGCATTACGTAAGAAACGTAAGAAATGTTCAATTTCGGGACTACTATCTAGCTCTTGATCCATCTTCTCAATTGCTTGGGAGATATTATAATTAGAGCGGTATAAAAATTTATAAGCTTGTTTAATCTCTTTGCGTAGATCAGGTTCAATACCATTTCTTCTTAATCCCACTGCATTAATACCATTAACCGCTGCTGGATGTCCATCAACTAAGATATACGGCGGTACATCCTTCACTACTTTAGAACTTGCTCCAACCATTGCCATTCTACCAATTCTAACAAATTGATGAATACCAACTAAACCTGAAATTACAGCTGCATCTTCTACTACCACATGTCCAGCCAGATTAGTAGCATTAGTCATTCTGATATCATTTCCTAACTTACAATCATGAGCTACATGACAGTAAGCCATAATCAGATTATTATCTCCAATCTTAGTCTCCAAACCGCCCTCTTCAGTACCGCGATGTATAGTTGCATACTCCCGAATAGTATTATTATCTCCAATTGTTAAGTAACTCTCTTCACCATGAAACTTTAAATCCTGCGGCTCCATACCTATTGAAGCTCCAGTATAAATTTCATTATTCTCACCAATGTCAGTCCAACCTTCTATCACCACATGAGAACCTATCTTAGTACCATCACCAATCTCCACATTCTCTCCAATCACAGCATAAGGTCCAATCTCTACATTCTTACCAATCTGTGCCCCGGATTTGATTATTGCTGTTTCATGAATATCAGCCATGTGTATGACATTATCCTTCTGATTAGAATCTTCCATCATTTAGCCTCCCTAGTAATTATCTAACTTATAATGCAATCACCAAGATTACTTATCTTGAATAGCAAACATTAACTTAGCTTCAGCTACTACATCTTCATCAACTACAGCCTGCGCAGAAATCTTACCAATCTTACCTCTAATCTTCATCACTTCAGCCTCAATCTGAAGCTGATCGCCAGGAACTACCGGCTTGCGAAAACGTGCATTATCGATACTAGCAAAGTAAGGCACCTGCTCTTTATTGGCATCTGCACTATCCATCATTATAACACCGCCAACTTGCGCCATCGCTTCAACAATCAATACTCCCGGCATCACTGAATGACCAGGAAAATGACCATTAAAGAACTCCTCATTAACAGTTACATTCTTTAAGCCTACTACTCTCTCATTCGGTTCAAACTCTATAATCCGATCAATTAATAAAAAAGGGTATCTATGCGGTAACACTTCTTTAATATCACTAATATCTAACATAATTCATCCCCCTTGCCTAAATTAATCTCTTCACTTATAACTTTTTGAATTCTTCTCGCTAACTTACGATTAAGAGCATGACCTGACCTTACTGCTAAGACATGTCCCCTAAACGGCTGTACTAATGCTAAGTCACCAACAATATCCAAAATCTTATGTCTGACTATCTCCTTTTCAAACCTTAAATCATTAACTATCTCATCCTCTCCAATCAAGATAGCATTATCTAAATTACCTCCTAAAGCTAGACCTTGCTGCTGTAGAGATTTAATCTCAGAAGCAAAGCCGAATGTACGGCTAGGAGCTAATTGATTCACAAATGTTTCTTCATTAATGATAAACTCACCAAATTGATCTCCAACCGCTGGATGATCTGACACAAATGTATAACTAACTTTAAATTCACTATCTGGTAAAATAGTTAAGTAAGTATCACCTTCTTTAACCCAAATTGCTTCTTTAAAATGATAGATCTTCTGTTGAGCCTGCTGTTTTTTTATGCCGGCTTCTTGGAGTAATTCCACAAATAGCTTAGCACTACCATCAGCAATTGGTACTTCACTAGCATCTATTTCAATTAATAGATTATCTATTTTCAAACCTCGTAAAGCTGCTAATATATGTTCAGTTGTATTAATCTTAAATCTATCCTCTAAACCTAAAGAGGTTGAACGCTTAGTAGACTTAATATTATCCACCACTGCTTTAACCTCAGGCTTATCTGGTAAATCTACTCTTTTAAAGATAATCCCGCTATTAGCAGGCAGAGGCTGACAAGTAATCTGAACTTCTTGACCTGTATGTAGGCCAATTCCAGAATAAGAGATCTGCTGCTGTAATGTCTGCTGACATCGAATTTGAGAATCCATAGTTGCCTCCTTTCACCCTAGCCTTTAATTATTTCCATAAAAATCTGCAAATATCCTGCAACTGTTGAATAAAATTTATTCTCCTCTAAATAAATTACTATATTTTTGTCCAAGCTTAGAAATCGGATTAGATAATATCTGCTCAGGACTGCCTTCTTCGACAACTACTCCCTCTTCCATTAACAGAATTCTATCGGCTACTCGGTAAGCAAATTCTAGTTCATGAGTTACAATAATTAGTGTCATCTCGGTTGTAGCTGTAATCTGCTCTAACACTTCTAACACTTCACTGACTAAGATAGGATCTAAAGAAGCTGTCGGCTCATCTAATAACATCAAATCAGGCTGTAAAGCTAGGGCGCGAGCAATAGCTACTCGCTGTTTCTGTCCCCCACTTAAATCCTGAGGATATCTACTATAAAGTTCTCCTAGCTGAACCTGATCTAAACTTTTTTGCGCCCGTTTCTCTTTATCAGCCCTAGATAGTTGCTGATTAAGTAACGCCAACATAATATTATCTAATACAGTCAAACGATCTATTAAATTAAAATTTTGAAAGACAAAACCAATATCTTGTCGTCTCTGTAATAACTGTTCATCACTTAGCTCTAATAAGTTCTCGCCCTTATAAATAATCTCTCCTAAGTCCGGTTCAGTTAAGCGGTTAATACAGCGAATAGTAGTTGATTTTCCACAACCACTAGGCCCCATAATAATTACTGTTTCACCAGAATGCACCTTAAAATTAACGCCTTGTAAGACTTGAGTCTGACCATATGATTTATGAAGGTTAATTACATCTAACATTAGCATATCACATCATCTCTGAATATCAAGGATTGTGAAACTAAATCTATTTAAAGCTCATCTTCCGACTATTAAGCAGACGCAATAAGCCCGGTCTACCGCTAGGTATCACAATTTCATGCATAATTGCGGTATAATTAAGTCCTAATGCTTCTCCAGCCGCAAATTCTGCTTCATCTATAGGATTAATAGCATCAGCCTTGTGAGCAGTTAAGATCCCAAGTAAACCGCCGATTATCATAATATATTCTAAGGTTAAAAATGGTAATTTAGCCTGCGAAATATAAAAGATACTACTTAAGATCAATCCACCTACTATAAATCCATAGAGATAACTAGAGTTTAGAAACTGTCTTAATCGACTATCATACTGTTGATTACGCCGCTGAATTGTTGCCAGCACTAAAGACTGATCAATCAGTAAAAAAGCAGCGCTAAAGACTAAACCAATTACCGCTGTTAAAAGTGCTCTAACCTCACCTAAAATTCTAAAGAACTCACCACGTACATTAGGTTTAATCAAACCAGGAGCTGTAAAGAGTAAATTAACTTCTAACCCCTGCTTAGCAAAGTAACTTTGAACCTGCTCCTTAAGCTCAGACTGATCGACTGATTGATCAACCAAAAAGTAAGAAACTTCACCAGGTAGAACTTTTCCGGCTAAATACTCATCTAAGAGATTAATCGTACTTGTTATCTCTTCATCACTTAAGTTTGGTAATCGCTGTTGGAGATGATCTAATTCTTTAATAATCAACTTAAAATTTAACTGATCTAACTTACCTACACTTTCCTTCAGCTGAGCTAAATGTTGATTAAATTGGGTATAACTAATTCCGTCTAGATCTTGAGATATACGATTAACATTTTCAGTTAGAGTAGTTAAGGTGGATCGAATTTGAGGTGCAGATAGATTTAGATTACCATCTTGAGTTAATAATTGATCCACTGCTGTTAAGTTATTATTCCACTTACTAAGCTTATTTAATAGTGGTCTTTGCTGGTTAATCTTAGCAGTTAACTCTTCTACTCGCCCAGAAACTTTACTCTTTAACTGATATAGAGTGCTCTTTAGATTACTTAACCGCTGATCTTCAATCCCTACTAAAGATAGAGTAGCAATCTGTTGTTCAATATTACGCTCAAACGCTTTAAAATCAGAGTTAATCTCCACTAACTGACTCTGTAAAGAATTTAATTGCTGTAAGCTACTCTCCAATTGAGTAGTAATAGTTCGAACCTGGGAGACTAACTGTGCTAACTCTTTTAAGTCCTGATTATTATCTAATGTAAAATCCTCTATTAATTGCTCCTTATTACTTAACTGAGACTCTAATTGCTTAACTTTAGTTAAACCTTGGTTATACTCTTTAATCCACTGCTTTAAACGGCTTCTAATATCTTCTGTATTATTAACAATAGTCTGTAACTGTGGTACTAATTTCTTAGTCTCAGATACCGCTTTACTAAGTAGATAACGCGGTTGTTTAATCTCTGCTTGACCTAATCGCTTAGTGATCACCTGATCTTTATTAACTAAGTAGACCTGTTGATTAGCTATCTTAGTTCCATCGCCCTGTTTAATGATTAACTTAGTTCTATTATTATTAATCTCTAATGGAGTTAATAACACACTCTCTTTTGAAACCTGCTCTCCTATAGTCAATTCTCCTTCAGCTTGACTAGCTAAAGCAAAAGTCTGATTAGAATCTATCTCAAGCTCAGACGGTAGATTTAACTCTACAATAGTAGCATACTCCAATAAGAATTGTTTCATCTGAGTCATACTCTTAATTAAGTCATCTAAATTCTCCCGCTGACCTACATTTAAACTCTTTACTGCTGCTGAATCATAATCATCCTGTAACTCATTTCTTAGTTGAACACTTAAAGCTGAAATAGCTTCCTGTGACTTAACAATTGGAAACCTAATCTGGAGTAGCTGTTGTTGGTCTATAATCTTTTCAATCTGCTCTCGGGTTGACTTTAGATCACTTGACCGCTTAAGCATAATCTCTAAACCGGAATCAGTCGGTAAGACAAAATTCACTGCAGCTAACTGATTAATCTTATCTGCAAAGACCTGTTGAGTACTACCCACCATCCCTTGCAAGGAGATCTTAGGTTCAGCAATCAATGATACATTCTCTACCCCGCGCAATTTTTCGAAGTAATCATCAACTTGTGAGAAGACTTCCTTAGTGCGGTTATCACTAGCTAACTGCAAAAAGTAATTCGACTTACCAGCTACAGTTACGCCCTTAGTTAGTTGAGCTTGAGGTAACTTCTCATCTCTAACCTGTCTTATCTCTTTTAGAACTGACTGGTCTAATTCTTGATTAACTGTAATTAAAAAATCATGCTTACCATAATCACCTAATAAATTATTGACCGTATCACCAAAATAATTATCAGCTAAATATCCAATTCCACTAGCTAAACTGCTGCCCACTATAATTACAACGATTAACCAAATTAACAGATCACGTCGAAATCCATATCTTAAGATATCCACTACCTCTCACTCCTATCTCCAACAATTATAACATCTAAAGTAAATAACGTAAATAGAAGTAAAAAGGTAAGTAATGTAAACAAAAAAGCTCTTTAGAGAAATTATCTAAAGAGCTTAAAACTACTATCTAAAATTTAGTATTAAAGTTAATACCAGCTGATAAGTCATCCATATCTTCTACGGCTACATTTAAATCAAATTGAGAATTCAACTTAAATTTAGCCCCTAGATTTAGATCATGATCTAAATACTCTACCATTAAAGTAGTTACTGGCATCTGAAAACCATTATCTTTCTTAGTAGAGATCCTAACCGGATTAATCGTCTTGCTAACTCCTACAAATAGACCATCCAACTTATCATCGCCAATACCAATATGTCCGCGCAAACCACGATAATTAAGATCACGACTAGCAGCTACATAAAGATCTTCATTCATAACTCCTAGTGCTACTGCCGGATGATTTTGATCTTCAGCTAAAAGCTGTACTTTAGCATTTAATTTAAGATCATCATCCTTACCACTGTGATCATACCAGTAATTAGATAATCCTAATTCAAAATTATCATAGACCCCATAATTAAAGAGAGCTAAATCTGAATCATCAAGATGTTGATAACCAATTGTAGCTCGATTAGGAGCTAACACATCTGCGGTTGGAACCTTGATTAATCCACTATACCCACCTTCAAAAGCAGTGGCTGCTTCAAGCTGTGGAGTCACTAGTAGTACTAATAGTAGTGTAATAATTATTAAATTTAATTTTGCCTTAAAGTGCATCTTATTTTGCCTCCTCTAATTTTGCTTCTAACTCTTCGATCTCCTCTTCTAACTTTCTTACTTTCTTAACTAATTTAGGTAACTTTCTGCGAGCAGCTTTCACTTTTAACTCTTCAGAATGTTTTTGGGCTGGATCACCAGAATAGAAGGACTCGGCGGGAATATCCTTAGTGACTACACTATGAGCAGCTACTGTAGTATTAGCTCCAATCTCTAAGTGACCGACTACTCCTACTTTGCCTGCTAAAGTAACTCCTGAACCGATCTGGGCACTACCGGCAATTCCTACTTGAGCAATCAGTAAACAGTTCTCTCCAATCTGAACATTATGAGCAATATGTATTAGATTATCAGTCTTAGTCCCTTGGCCGATTACTGTCGAACCAGTCGTACCACGATCAATGGTTACATTAGCTCCTAGTTCCACTGCATCCTCAATAACTACATTCCCTAGCTGCGGAACCTTAAAGAACTCCTCACCGGTATCTTCAAAACCATAGCCATCACTACCAATTACACTCCCAGCTTGAATAATTACTTCCGATCCAATCTGAGACTTAGACTCCACTACTACATTAGGATGAAGCAAGGTATTAGCTCCAATCTCTACCTCTGCTCCCACGTAAGTACCTGCGGCTATCTTAGTTTGAGTACCTATCTGACTACCTGATTCAATCACTACTTGCGGGCCAATCGACACATCAGATCCTAACTTTACATCATCAGCAATCACCGCTGTAGGATGAATTTGTTTCGTCTCAAATAAATTTGGAGCAAATTCGTCGGCAATCTGAGCAAAGGCTAATCGAGGATTAGTTGTTTTAAGCAGCGTCTTCTCAGAAGCAAACTCTTGATCTACAATAACTGCTGTGGCTGCAGTTTCCTCTGCCTTCTGTAAGTAAGTTTCATTATCAGCAAAGGTAATCTCACCGTGTTGTACATTCTCTACTCCGCCGACTCCTGAAATTTCCAGTTCTCTATCTCCAATTATCTCACCATTTACTAACTTCGCTAACTTCTTTAACTTAATAGCCAACGTCCATATCCTCCCTTAAATTAAACTTAACAGGCTTTTTAGGTGGCACCTAAAAAGCCTGTTAAGTAGTATTCTACTCTGCTAAAGTTTCAAGTACTTGTTTAGTAATCTCTTCTCCACCGTATCTAACATTCTCTTTATTGAGTACTATATCTATCTCTTCTTGCTTAGCTACTTCTTTAATAGCAGACTGAATTTCGGACTTAACTTGAGACTCAATCTCTGATTTAATCTGTTGACTCTGTTGATATGCTTCTTGGCGCTTACTCTCTAATTTATCCTCATCATCAATTTCATCTAAGTCAGTTTCATACTGGGACTGTAAATCCTTTAACTTTTCATCTAACTGCTGTTGATAATTTTGAATAGTCTTACTCTCCTCTACTACCTGCTGCATATCAACTACTGCTATCTCATTTTGCTGAGTACAGCCGGTTAACAGCACTAACACTGCCACTCCAACTAATAATAATTTCCCTCTCCTAGACATCCACTAATTCCCTCCTGATTATAATCTATTTCTCTTCTAGATAATTAATCACTTCTGTAGTAATATCGACAGCTGCTGCTTGGTTTTGATGATTAGTTAATACTATATCTAACCCTTTATCTTCTGCTACTTTAGCAACAACTTCTTCAATATCTCCTTCAATCTTAGCTCTTAACTCTTCCTGCTCACTCTTTAACTGCTCCCCTTTAGAACTTAAATCTTGCTGTTGTTGATTTAAATTAGTATTTAACTTCTTTTCAGTATCTATAATAGAATCTTCTAACTGAGTAGTTAATTCTTTCCGCTTCTCTTTTATTTCCTTTTGTAGAAGTTTATTCTGTTCTTTAACATACTCTTGTAACTGTTGATCTACCTTCTGTTGTCGTTGTTTCATCTTCTC
>JBNJEL010000006.1:0-33013 GCA_051745835.1 Bacillota bacterium | reverse complement strand
AAGCAGGGAGATCCTATCTTACAGCCGGGGCGCTATGATAATGGTAGTCGTAGAGATGTAGTAGCTTATTTAGAGCGCTTTAGTCCACTAAGACGCAAAGAGGAGGACTCTTCTAATCTCTTTGTTCAGGGGCTAGAGAATGTGATTAATGAAGCGGGGAGTATTGTTAAATTTCCTTATCTGATTAAGTTTGTGCGCAAGAATAATAATCGTAACTTAGTAGATTGTGCAGTAGCTAAACCAAAATCTAATGATCTAATTAGTGATGAGATTATGGAATTGGGTAGAGTTAATGGAATTGCAGCTCCTAAGGTTGGGATGCCGGTTGTAAAAAGTGGTAGAACTAGTGGTGTAACTAGATCACGGATTAAAGCTGTTCATGCTACAGTTGAGGTTAATATTACTGCTAATGAGAAAGGAGTCTTTAGTGATCAGATTATTACAGCTCCTTTTTCTAAACCAGGAGATAGCGGTGCATTAGTTTTAGATTCTAATAATCGAGCAGTAGGTCTGCTCTTTGCTGGTTCAGCTAAGAGTACTATTTGTAATCGAATTGGTAATGTTTTAGAGGAGTTGAATGTAGAGTTAGTATAAAAGTTGTTGATAACCTGTGGATAATGTGGATAGATATGTGAATAACCGGTTATATAGCGTAAAAATTGCGGATTAATCTGTAAAAAGTTGCTTGATTACTCTATTGCTAAGATTTACATTCTACAACTAACTCTAGCTATGCTATAATGATAATTAACTAATATTAGTAATAGATAGAGAAAGGAAAATTATTATGTGGCAGAAGAGTATTTCAACTATATTAATTATTTCTTTGATACTACCAAGCTTAATTATTATCTGTGGTACTACTCCTGTACAGGCTGCAACTAAGAATATAGAACCGAAGTTAAAAAGCGGTTTTACTACAGCTTTAAAAGGTTTATTTGCTTTATTTATCTTTAATCGGCTAATTAGTAGTGATGATGATCAGGAGAGTACTAAAGCCCAAACCTCATCTCAATCAGAGTCTAAATCTTCTGATTCGCCTGCAGATGATAATATCTCTACAGGCAATCAGCCTAATAATAATCAAACCAAGACTACAGTAGATTTAGCAAATTGGACAACAATGGAGGTTAAAGAGTTAGCTTCAGCCGAGAAAACTATGCTTAATTTACTTAATCAAGAACGGACACAACGCGGTTTAGAACCATTACAGGTTGATTTAGATTTAGTTAAGGTAGCACGAGCTAAGAGTCAAGATATGATTGAAAATGATTATTTCGCCCATCAATCACCTACTTTTGGCTCCCCTTTTAATATGTTAGATGAATTAGGTATCAATTATTACTTTGCTGGGGAGAATATTGCCGGAGCAAGCACCGTTCAACAGGCTCATCAATCATTAATGAATAGTCCTGGGCATAGAGAGAATATTTTAAAAGAGCGCTTTACTCATGTTGGAATTGGGATTATTAACGGCGGGCCTTACGGGATGATGTTTACCCAGGAATTTATTGATAAAGAATAGTCATTTAATTATTAGTAGTCGGTTACTGCCGGCTGCTTTTTTATTTGTCTAATTTTACGCACCATTACATCTTTTAGACATATACTATTATTAAAGAGAGATAGCTGGAGAGGAGGAAGGATGATGATTGAAGCATTAATAGCAATTGCTGTAGTATTAATAGTGATGACTTGTCTAGTAGCTAACTATATTCAATTATCATTAACTTACTGTTATTACTTTCACCAGGATTTGCGCAGCTTGATTGTAGAACTATATCGACCATTTGGACAAGATAAAGTAGATTACGGACGTTTAAAATACTGGGAAGAAGATTATCGTCAAATATTTCTTGATTAATTGCTTTTTAGTACCGAGATGAGTCTGACTTATCTCGGGTCTTTTATATTGTATGGCTAGGAGTAATATATTCTGTGGCGATGAATAAGATAGATAATAAGTAATTGTATAATCTATTAATAGTTAGAGTGTGGTAGAGTATACTTACTGGTAGCTAATTTTTCTGCCTGAGGAGTATATAACTTAAAGTAGATCTCATCTTTATAAAAGTATTCAGCTGTAATTTGTAATACTTGAGCTAGATTCTCCTCTTGGTTACCAATCAGCGTTACTTTATAACCGCGGTAGTTAATTAGTTCAATATTACTGTTGAGGAGAATAATTAATAACTTAGTTGGTGCTAATTCTTTCAATCTAAGAGGTGGAAGTTGATAATTACTTAAAAGCTGATTAGCTCGCGTTAGATTATCAACAACAGTAAGTCTAACTTCTTTACGCCGGTGGGACGGTAAGCTATTTGAATGCGAATCTAGAGTAGTAAAGTTAAGCGGGATATACTCGACAGCCGGATAAGGAAAGAGCTTATTAGAGTAGCCAAAGGGCATCTGTAAACGCCTCCTAATTAAGTAATTGATATTTTATCTTATGTAAGCGGTGAATTAAATGTGCAGTTAAAATCTGAATTGGTAATAATTAGATTAGAAATTTGTACACATTTTCCATTATGGAGCATATAGTTATAATGAAGAGTAAGAGGCTTAATTTAAGGAAGGAGGAAAGTAGTAGATGGCAATTCATTGTAAAGATAGAGTTGTAAGAGTGGAGTATGTAGTTGATGAGGATACAGTTAGAGAGTCCGTGACAGGTGATTTAACTGTACCTGATGAGAAACCAGATATTGAGCGTGTATTAGAGGTTACGACTGATGTCGGTACTGTAAGTCCTACTTTAGAGGAGGGCGGAGTTAATCTAGATATAGAATTAGATGTAGGAGTACTCTATGTAGCTAGTGTTCCTGAAGAAGAGCCGCAACAACCGGTTCATTACTTTGAAGGCCCTGTAGCAGTTAGTAACTTCGTAGAACTACCTGATGCTGAACCGGGTATGCATGTCATTAGTGATGTACAGGTAATTAGAACCAATAGTGATCTAATTGATGAACGAACAGTAGAGGTAACAGCGACGTTACGTAAGTTTGTCAAGGTAGTAGAGTTTAGACAGGTTAATGTAGTTACAGATATTACGGGAATTGAGGAGCAGTATGTTAAGCGGGACTTATTACGTTTAAATGATGTGCTTGATGAGAATGTCATTACTGAGGTTGTAACTGGTGAGATTGATATTCCTGATGCTAAACCACCAGTAGAACGAATTTTACGAGTACAAGGTGAAGTATTAGGAGAAGTAGAGACCTCAGTAATTGATGGGGCAGTACTAGTAGAGGGTAGCATTGAAGGGGGAGTAGTCTATGTAGCTCAGACAGAAGCTGGAGATCAGCCGGTACACTTTGTGGAGGGTACCTTTAACTTCTCCCAGACTGTAGATTTACCGAATGTTTCGGCAGATGATGATCTTTCTGCCTTTGTCGATATTACTTTGCGGCAGACTAGAGCTAATGTAGTCGATGATGATACCCTAGAATTAGAAGTAGTCTTAGAGAAGTTTGTGAAGGTAACTGAGCCAATTCAATTAGAGGTAATTACTGATGTAGATAGTGATAAGCTCGAAGTTGATAAAGAGTTACTCAGAGTAGAAGAGGTGATCGGTGAAAATACAGTAACTGAAACAATTACCGGTAATGTTAATGTTCCTCCTGCAAAGCCGGATGTCGAACAGATTTTAGCAGGTACTAATGCGACAGTCTTAGAGCCAACAGCTACAGTAGAAGATGGAGGAGTATTAATTGAGGGAGAGATTGAAGGAGCGGTGATTTATGTAGCCGATGTGCCTGAAGAAGAGTTACAGCAGCCGGTGCACTTTGTTGAGAATGTCTTTAACTTTACTAACTTTGTGCAGGTTAGTGGAGCAGAAGCAGGAATGAATGCCTTTACTAATGTTTCAGTAGTTAATGTCAGATATAATTTACTCAATCAGCGGACTATTGAGTTGACGACTACCTTACAGAAGTTTGCTAAGGTAGTACAGTTTAGACAGTTAGAGATTGTCACTGACTGTATTGGCGTTTCTCCAGTTGTTGATAAGCCCTGCAAAGATCGTCCTTCCTATGTTGTCTATGTTGTTCAACCTGGCGACTCACTCTATAAGATTGCTCGCCGCTATGGTACTAATGTAGATGCAATAGTTGAAGCTAATAATATTTCTAATCCCGACCAGATTGATGTCGGTCAGAAGTTATGTATACCTAAAGGAATTATTAAACCTCAAGGTTAATTAGAACTATTAAGGCTGTGGGATTAATCCTACAGCCTTTTTTGTTGGATAGATAATTATCCACAGAATAATCAAAAAAGTTATACACATTAATAAGCCTATTAAATCAACAATTATTGGACTTATCCACATTATCCACAGGTTAATCCACAATTAAGAGTGGATTAGTTAATTATAGATTATTTTGGTATCTTTAATTGTTGTCCAGGGTAGATTAAGTCTTGGTCACTTAATTGATTAAGTTCTATTAATCTGTCAATAGTAGTATTGAACTTTTGAGCTATATGATATAAGGTATCACCAGCTTTAACTTTATAATTATAATAATCAGTACTAGGATTATGATTATCTTTTGTAGTTGCAACTATTTTAATTGGCGTTCCCACTTCTACTCTATCATAGAGCTCAATTACATCTTGATTATACATTCTAACACAGCCTAATGAGACAGCTTGCCCAATTAACCAGGGTTGATTAGTGCCGTGAATCCCGTGACTTTGCCAGGTGAATTGAATCCATCTACTACCTAAGACACCACCTGGATTATTTCTTTTAAGTAAGACTTTGTAATTACCCAGTGGAGTAGGGGTTGCTGGCTTACCTACTGCTACTGGATAATGACTGATTAATTTGTCGGCGCTATAAAGCTCAAGATAGCGTTGAGCGGTATTAATTAGGATTTTTTGACTCATCTTAAATCACCTCTTACTAAAAAATATGTAATTGAGGATTTGATAATTCACTTTAGATTAAATTTAGTCAGTAGAGCAGGAATTAAAAGTAGCTAAGTGAAAGTACATTAAGTACTGATATATTTTAGTTAAGAAGGGGATGATAGGAATGAAAGAATTAAGTTTAACAACTCAAGCTAAGATTAACTTGATTTTAGATGTAGTAGGCCAACAGGCTAATGGTTATCACCAAGTAGAGATGATTATGCAGAGTATAGATTTAGCAGATAGATTACACTTTAGTAAACAACAGCAGGGAATTGAAATTAAGGTTAATCATCCCGAGGTTCCGACAGGAGAAAATAATCTTGTCTATCAAGCTGCCGAATTGCTATTTGAGAGATTTAATCTTCCAGCAGGGTTAGCAGTTAGGATTGATAAAGAGATTCCTGTGGCAGCAGGATTAGCCGGGGGAAGTACCAACGCCGCAGCAACACTGGTTGCTATCAATCAATTATGGGAGTTAGGTTTAGATGTAGCAGAATTAAGAGCTATAGGAGCGCAATTAGGCGCAGATGTGCCCTTCTGTATCACAGGGGGGACAGTTTTAGCTACAGGAATTGGAACTGACTTAGAGGAGCTAGATGTTAATCCCCAGTTAGATTTAGTCTTAGTTAAACCGCCCTTTTCAGTAGCTACAGCTGAAGTTTATCAAAAATTAAATGTAGATCAGATTACAGATCATCCTGATATAGAGTTGATGCAGCAAGCTTTGAAGCAGAAAAAGTTTGCAGGGATTACTGCTCAAATGGGAAATGTATTAGCAGAGGTGACAATGAAAATCTATCCTCAGTTACAGAAGCTAGCTAAGTTACTTTCAACAGCTGGTGCTAAGTCAGTCTTAATGTCCGGTAGCGGGCCTACAATGTTGGGATTTGTAGCTAATCAGCAGGCTGGTCAAGAGCTAATAGCTAAGTTAAGAGATAGTCTGCCGACGGACTATATTATTAAGGGAGCTCAGACAACTTCTAATGGGGTGATGATCGATTAAAGGAGGGGTTAAGTGAGATATGATGCTGTTCTATTAGCAGGAGGTAGGAGCTCTAAGTTAAGTTCTACTCAAAACTTAACTCATGATTATGAAGCTTTAGTTAGAGTAGCTGGAGAGCCGTTGATTAATTATGTGCTCCAAGCCTTAACTCAAGCCGAACGAATTAGAGATATTATAGTAATTGGCCCCCAGGAAGTAGAGGAGTACTTATTAGACCAGGGAGCTGACGTAGTTATAGCAACTAAACAGAGCTTATTAGAGAATGTAGAGTTAGGATTAGAATATTTAAGTACGCACAGTCAGAGTAAGTGGGGAGTATTTATTACTGCTGATTTACCGTTAATTAACAGTCAAAGTATTGATGATTTTATTATTAAAGCTGAAGCTCTGTTAGGTTATCAAGTCTATTATCCAATTATAGAGCAAGATATCAACTTGGCTACTTATCCGCAGGTAGATAGTACTTATGTTACTTTAAAGGATGGAACTTATACTGGGGGAAATCTAACTTTAATTGAAACTACAGCTATTACTGATGATTATTCTTTACTAGAACAAATCTTTGCTCGGCGTAAGAGTCCTTTGCAGTTAGCTAAAATTTTGGGAGTTAAATTTGCTCTGCGTTTACTCTGTCAGCGTGTCACCTTAGCTGAAATAGAGAGTAAGTTAACAGCTTTAGTAGGGAGTAAGTGTAAAGCAGTACTTACTAATAATCCAGAATTAGGATTTGATGTTGATACTAGAGCTGATTTAGAGTTAGCAGGGGCGATAATTAAGAGTTGAGAAAAGTTACTACTTTTGCAGGAGATAGTCTGATAATTAAAGAAAGATGAACAAAGTAAGGAGATTTTTAGAAATCGTTCGGAAGGAGCGTAAGTTAGTATGAAGATGAAAAGAAGTGAAAGAATTGTAGCAATTACTAAGATTCTAACTGATAAGCCTTATAAATTATTTTCGTTAAATCACTTTACAGCTGAATTTGAAGCTGCTAAGTCTACTATTAGTGAAGATTTAACAATTATTAAACGAGTCTTTGCAGCCAAAGAGATGGGAGAAGTAGAGACAATTTCTGGAGCTGGAGGAGGAGTAAGGTTTATTCCGAAGAAGGCTGCTAGTGATATTGAAGCAGTAATTAGTTCTATCTGTAAGCGATTATCTGATTCAGATCGTATTCTTCCTGGAGGATTTTTATACTTATCTGATTTGATCTTTTCCCCACAAATTAAGGAGTTAGGTAAGATATTTGCTACCAAATTTGCTGAATTAGATGTTGATTATGTTATTACGATTGAGACTAAGGGCATTCCCTTAGCTTTAGCTACAGCACAGGCGATGAATCTGCCGGTAGTTAGTATTAGAAAAGATAATCGCGTAACTGAAGGTTCAGTAGTTAGTATTAATTATGTTACTGGTTCATCTAAAAAGATTGAGACAATGTCTTTATCCCGCCGGGCCTTACCGGAAAATTCTAAAGTAGTTATTATTGATGACTTTATGAAAGCAGGCGGTACTGCTAAGGGGATGGTTGATCTATTAGCGGAGTTTAAAGCTGAGGTTCTTGATATTGGAGTGTTAGTTGAAACAGCCGAACCCCAGCAGAAATTAGTTTCTGATTACATATCGTTGATTACTTTAGAGCAGGTTGATGAAAAACAGGAGATAGTTCAGCTAAGACCAAGTGATTGGTTGATCACATAAGTTATTAATTAATTTGTCTCTAAGTTGATTGACTGCTGTAAAGTCCATTGCTGTAATATAGTACTCTTCTAGCTCATCATGAAGCTCTTTAGCGGTTCCAATTTTAGTAATTGCTTTAGAGAGTAAGTGTTGATAATTCTCTTTAGCCTCTCGGCGTTCTATATGAGATTTAGTGAGCACTCTTTCTTCAACACAAGAGAACATATCGACTATCTTATCTCCCGAACGCAGTTTAGTTAACTCATGAGGTGGATGATCATCGATAAGAGCTAAATCTAACTGAGGAATAATGATCATATCTAGTTTCTCCGGGTCGAAAGCACAGTGGTAGTAATTAACCTGATAACCTCTCTTTCTAGCTCTAGTGGCTATCTCTTTAATTAGTTCTTTTTTACCAGTACCCGGATTGCCGCGAATAATATAACGGCGTTGGAGGTTATTAGTGATACTATCTAAATAATTCACTGGGCCTTGCGGCGTCAAAGCACTAGCAAAGAGGCGTCTTGCTTGACCTTCTTGAGCAGCTAGAGGTTGGTTCTCCATAATTTCTGTAGTTAATGTTTCCAGTTTATAGTTGATCTTTTCTTGTTGTACAGCAGCTATGTAAAATGATTCCCACTTATCATAGAATGATTTAGCAATTGCTAAATCAGTATAAGCTTTTTGAAATTCTTCTCCAATCTGATCATTTAACCGGCGGATTTCTGCTCGATTTTCTTTAAGCAGGTCACGGTTCCAGTACTGTCCTAGATCAATAATCTGATCTACCGCTCCCGGATATTGAGGGTCGATTAAGTGAGGAGCAGTGCCGTCTAAAAAAGCTACTTCTAACTCCTTAATGACAATTCCATCTAAAGAATTATTATCTGAGGAACACCAGTGATACTCTAGACTATATCCTTCTTTAAGCATCGCTTCTCCAATCTTCTTCATAAATGTAGATTTACCAGTGCCTGGTCCGCCCTTGATGATAAATATATTCTCAGCGTAATATGGTAAGTAATCATATAATGAGTAGAAGCCCTGTGTAGTATTACCACCCGGAAAGAAGTTCATTACCTTACTAGAATTCATATACTTACCTCCTTAGTTAATCTTAGTTGATACTATATCATATGTAATTAACAATAAAGTGTGAATAATTTATAAAGAGAATTAATTTACAATTATTTAACATTACTTTGACACTAATTGGGTAGATTAATGGACGTTTTACAGTAAAATTAAATTTAAAGTGCACTTAACTAACATTAACTTGACACAAAAATTACTATTTGGTACTATATAGACATATTGAGTAAAGGAGTTGAGAGCTTATGGTAGAAATAGATGAATCTACTCCTGTTTATGCTATTGGAGTTGTCAAAGAGATGACAGATTTAACAAGACGACAAATTCGTTACTATGAAGAAGTTGATTTAATTAAACCAGCGCGGACTGAAGGAAATCAACGAATATACTCCCAACAGGATATAGAGCAGTTAAAAGAGATTAAGAAGTTATTAGAGCAGGGGTTGAATATAGCAGGAATTAAGAAACAATTAGGAACAGTAAGTGAGAAAGAGATTGATAAGCAGGAAACAGCGCGGCTAAATTTAAGAGGAAAACAGCAGTTATCTTCGCTCTATCCAGTCTCTAATCGGGCTGATTTAGTTAAATTACTAAGTCAGGAAGCTGATGATGAAGAATAGATAATTTTCTAAATATGAATTAGTGGTTGACAATAAGATGAAACTTAATTATAATTAAGTTGTAATATTAGAATTTATTAATATATTTTTGTTTAAATTATGATTAAATTTTTTGAGTAATATATTAGAACCTTATAATATAATAATAAATTAAGGAGGGATAATATGATTGAAAGTTTAGCTGATTTAGTAGTTTATAACTGGTTAAATTTTAGTTCAGAAGCTCATTTAGGTCAAGCACTACACTTTTTTGTCTATGATACAGTTAAAATTATGTTGCTATTAAGTATTATGATCTTTGTAATTTCGATTATTCGCAGCTTCTTTCAACCGGAGAGAGTAAAGGAATTATTAAGCGGGAAGAAGTTATTTGTAGGAAATGTAATTGCATCACTATTAGGTGTAGTTTCTCCGTTCTGTTCTTGTTCTACAGTACCAATCTTTATTGGCTTTGTAGAAGCAGGAGTACCTTTAGGAGTAACCTTTTCTTTCTTAATTACCTCACCAATTGTCAATGAGATAGCTTTAGTCTTACTCTATTCTATTTTTGGCTGGCAGATTGCTACTTTATATCTGGTCAGTGGGGTAACAGTTGGTATAGTGGGCGGAATTGTAATTGGTTACTTAGGTTTAGAAGATTATGTTGAGGAGTATGTTTATGAGATTGAGATGGAAGAAGAGCAGAGTACAGCAATGTCATGGCAAGAAAGAATCGACTATGCTCGCGGGCAGGTTAAAGAGATAGTAAGTAGAATCTGGAAGTTTGTGTTAATTGGAATTGGAATCGGTGGCTTAATTCATGGTTATGTACCAACAGGAGCATTAGCTGATTATGCTGGACCAAATAATCCATTTTCTGTTTTTATAGGTGTCTTATTTGGAATTCCACTTTATTCTAATGCTGTAGGAACAATTCCGATTGTAGAGTCACTAATTAATAAAGGTGTTGCTGTCGGAACTGCTTTAAGTTTTATGATGGCTACTGTGGCTCTTTCTGCACCACAGATGGTGATTTTGCGTAAGGTCTTAAAGCCGAAATTAATTGCTATTTTTATTACGATTGTTAGTATTTCAATTATCGGTGTTGGATATCTATTTAATATAGTTATCTAAAGTAGTAGACCAATTTAAAATGAAGGGGGTGAAGTAGGAATGGAAATTAAAGTTTATGGGCCTGGTTGTAAGAACTGTGTAACCTTAGCAGATAATGTTCAGCAGGCTTTAGAAGAATTAGAAGTATCTGCGGACATAAAAAAGGTTGAAGATGTAGCTCAGATAGCTCAAGCAGGTGTAATGAGTACTCCAGCTTTAGGAATTGATGGGGAGATTAAAGTTAAGGGTCGAGTGCCTAATGTAGAAGAGATCAAAGAATTGATTACAGCTTAGATTTTGGATTGAATTTTGGTTAAGCTCTCCGCTAATTTAGGGGAGAGCTTTTTTGTTTTTATTTATTTAATAGATTCCGTTAGAATCTACTTGACATTAGAATGTCTAGTTGTTATAATATCCACGATTAATTGTCAGATTAAAAGATCAATTAAATGTAAGTGCTTTCGTTTAAGTATAAATGGAGCCTACGCTCCATTTTTTATTTATGTTTGTTAGTATTTAGGTTATTGATTAATTTTATGTCCCAAGGGGGCTGTTTAATGACAGATAAGCTAGCGACAGTGATTTTGGCTGCGGGTAAAGGTACGAGAATGAATTCACAATTACCGAAAGTTTTACATAAAATTTGTGGTCGTTCGATGGCTGAACGAATTATTACTACTGCTGATCAACTAAATTCAACTAAGAATATAGCAGTGATTGGTTATCAAAGTGAAGTTGTCAAATCTGAGTTGGAAGATTTAAATGTTGAGTTTGCTTACCAACCTAATCAATTAGGTACTGGTCATGCTGTAATGCAGACAGAAGAGCAGTTAGCTGACTTTGATGGTTCAGTATTGGTCTTATGTGGGGATACACCACTTTTAACTGCAAAGACTTTAGAACAGTTAGTTACTCAACAACAGCAGAGTAATACAGCAGCTACAGTTTTAAGTACTAAGGTTGACGACCCAACGGGATATGGTCGGATTGTCAGAGATGAAAGTGGTGATCTGTTACGAATAGTAGAGGAACAAGATGCCTCTAATCAGGAAGCAGAAATTAAAGAAGTCAATACTGGTACTTACTGTTTTGATAGTCAGCTATTATTTTCTGCTTTAGATCAGCTCGATACGGATAATCAGCAGGGTGAGTACTACTTAACTGATATTATTGAGATCTTTACTCAGGAAGGTCAGCGGGTAAAGGCAGTAATTACTGATGATCAAACAGAAACGTTAGGAGTTAATACGAAAGAACACTTAGCTACAGCAGAGCAGACACTGCGCCGTCGCATCTGTAATCAACATTTAGCAGCAGGAGTTAAAATTATTGATCCAGCTAATACTTATATTGATGAAGAAGTAGCGATTGGTCAGGATGCAGTTATTTATCCTTTTACTTTTTTAGAAGGACAGACTGAGATTGGTAGTCAGACTATAATTGGACCGCAGAGTAGAATTATTGATGCTAAGATTGGCTCTAATGTTGAAGTTGAGCATTCAGTAATTCGGGAAGCTGAGATTGAGTCTGGAGTGACAGTCGGGCCTTTTGCTTATATTAGACCTGAAACGAAGCTAGGTACTAATAGTAAAGCAGGTAGTTTTGTAGAGATTAAAAAGAGTGAAGTTGGTGCTGATAGTAAGGTGCCACATTTAAGTTATATTGGTGATACAACTATCGGTGAGCAGGTTAATATTGGAGCCGGTACGATTACTGCTAATTATGATGGAGTAGAGAAGAATAGGACTGAGATTGCAGATAATACATTTGTAGGTAGTGATTCTACATTGATTGCTCCACTAACTATTGGACAAGGTGCAATTACCGGTGCAGGATCAGTAGTTACCAAAGATGTCGCTGATGACACTTTAGTATTAGGAGTTCCAGCTAAAGAGTGTAAGTCAAAAGAAGAAAAAAAAGAGTAATTAAAGTAGTAATCTTAAGTAGTGTTTGAAAATTAGACAGGAGGGCAGCATATAATGAGTTCGCAGAAAGAGAAGTTAAAGATAATTGCTGGTAATTCAAATCCCCAGTTAGCTAAAGAAATTTGTGATTACTTAGGTACATCATTAGTTGATGCTAAGGTATCACGTTTTAGCGATGGTGAGATTGAAGTAACAATTAATGAGAGTATTCGTGGTTCAGATGTATTTGTAGTGCAGCCGACTTGTCCCCCGGTAAATGAGAATATTATGGAGTTGTTGGTCTTAATTGATGCTTTAAAACGGGCTTCAGCACGCAGCGTAACAGCTGTTGTACCTTACTTCGGTTATGCTCGACAGGATCGAAAGGCTAAGCCGCGGGATCCAATCTCTGCTAAGTTAATTTCTAATCTAGTGACTTCCGCTGGAGCTGATAGATTAGTCTCAATTGATCTACATGCTGCACAGATTCAAGGTTACTTTAATATCCCAGTTGATCATCTATTAGGTGC
Organism: Bacillota bacterium; assembly: GCA_051745835.1. GTDB lineage: Bacteria > Bacillota > Halanaerobiia > Halobacteroidales > Acetohalobiaceae > JBNJEL01. The sequence goes on along the minus strand of JBNJEL010000006.1, from coordinate 20,181 downwards.
ACCGATCTTAGCAGAATACTTTTTAAATAAAGATTTAGATGATACTATCGTAGTTTCTCCTGATGTAGGAGCGGTTAAACGTACTCGGGATTTTGCTGAACGATTAAATTCTTCAATAGCTATCATTGATAAGCGTCGTCCTAAGCCTAATGTATCTGAAGTAATGAATGTTATTGGAGATGTAACTGATAAGAATGTGATTTTATTAGATGATATGATTGATACTGCTGGTACTATTACCTCAGCGGCTAAAGTATTACAGGAGCGAGGAGCTAAAGAGGTATATGCTTGTTGTACTCATCCTATCTTTTCAGGTCCTGCTATTGAGCGTTTAGAGAACTCTGTGCTCAAAGAAGTAGTAGTTACTAATACAATTCCACTTGCTAAAGAGAAACAGTTAGATAAGATTAAAGTATTATCGATTGCTCCATTATTAGGTGAAGCATTAGATAGAATCTTTAAGGATCTATCAGTTAGTGTTTTATTTGATTAAAGTTTTTTGATTTTAAGATTAAAAAATGTTAAAATACTGTTTATGAAAGAATTTAGAAAAAGGAGAGGGTATTAATGGAACGGTTAAAGTTGGATGTGGATTTAAGAGATGAAACTGGAACAGGTACTGCTCGTAGATTGAGAGAACAAGGTTTAGTTCCTGGGGTAGTTTATGGTCAAGGTCAGGAACCAATTAATTTAAAATTAGATGCTCGAGATTTATCAGATGTGGTTGGTGGTAATGCAATTATTGATTTGAATGTTGATGGCGAAGAAAAGACAGTTATGGTTAAGGATTTACAGAAGGATGCCATCACTAATGAATTTCTACATGTAGATTTCCACCAGATCGCTCTTGATGAACCGATTGAAGTAGAAGTACCTGTTAAATTAGACGGAATTGCTCAAGGTGTTCGTGAAGGAGGAGTCTTACAGCAGACATTAAGAGAAGTAGCGGTTAGATGTCTACCAACTGATATTCCTGAAAATGTAAGATTAGATATCTCTGAATTAGAAGTAGGAGAATCTTTACACGTGGAGGATTTAGAGATTGATGATGAGGTAGAATTCGTTACTAATACTGATGATGTAATTGCTACAGTAGTTGCTCCGACTGAACTTGATCTTGATGAAGAGGAAGAAGAGTTAGAAGAAGAGGAGATTACAGAACCAGAAGTAATTGGCGAAGAGCCAGACGAAGAAGAAGAGGAGTTAGAAGAGGGAGAAGAGGAAGCTTAAATAAAATTCATAACTACTTAATCTATTTTAAGCGTAACCAACTGCAGTTGGTTACGCTTTTTATATGAGGGGGTAAGTATTGTGAAATTAATTGTAGGCTTGGGTAATCCAGAACCTAAATATAGTGGTACCCGACATAATATAGGATTTGCTGTAGTTAACAATCTAGCTAACCAACACCAAATTAAGATTACGAAAAAGGAGAAACAGGCATTAGTCGGCTCTTATCATCAACAAGGAGAGAAGGTTATTTTAGCTAAACCACAGACTTATATGAACAGCAGTGGTCAAGCGGTAGTAAAGTTAGCTGACTGGTATAATATCTCTCCATCAGATATAATAATTATCTATGATGATCTTGATTTAGAGGTAGGACGATTAAAACTTAAAGCTCAGGGCAGTCACGGTGGACATAATGGTATTAAATCTGTTATTAATCAATTAGGAACTCAACAAGTACCTCGATTGCGAGTAGGTATTGGTAGACCTCCGGAGTATCTATCAGTCTCTGATTATGTATTAGGTCAGTTCAGTAGTCAAGAAGAGGTAGAGATAGAAGAGGTAATTAATCAGGCTACTTCTGCTTTAGAAGTGTGGTTAACTACTGGAATCACCGCTGCGATGAATCAATATAATTAAATTGTAATGTATATTTAATTAATTTTTGACTCATACTTATAAGCGATCCCTTAAGGATGATTTTAGTTAGACTTTAGAGGAAACGGGAGGTAGTAGAGGGTGGAAGTAGTCTATTACTGTAGTTGTTGTAACAGATTGATAGATCGCTTAGAAATTAGAGATGATGATTTAATTAATGAACAGAAGTTAGGTTTTTCCATCTTGACGCCGGCTGAAAAAGAAGATATAATTAATAGAACAGAAGAGCGGATTGAAGTTCAGATTACCTGTGATGAATGTGCTGAGCAGAATGATTTAATATCTTTATTGAATAAGAATCTAATTCATTAACTACGAAGGACCTTGGTCAACTACTGGGGTCCTTTTTAGTATATGTCTTGTGATTAAAGGAGTATGTCTTGTGATTAAAGGAGTTAGAATAATGGGATTAAGATTAGATCATGGTCTATTAGATCAATTGACTACTTTAGAAGAGTTAAATAATTATTGTACTCGAAATTTAAATACTGAATTGAGTGTTAATCTATCAGTTTCTCAGCGAGCATTTATGACTGCAAACTTATATGAGAGAGTAAGTAAGCAGTTGCTATTAATTACTTATAGTCATCAGCGAGCCTTGCAGTTATATGAAGAGTTATTAAGGTTACTTAGTGCTGACGAAGTGTTCATCTTTCCCCAGCTAGAAGTTCTTCCTCATGAGAGTATAGAGGTTGATCTAACAGTTAAGACACAGCGATTGACAGTATTAGAGCAGTTAAGTTGTTCCGGTACTGCTGTAATCATTATTCCAGTTCAATCTCTCTTGACTAAATTACCACCTCAGAAGAAATTTGTTAATTATTCTACCAATTTAGATTTGACATCTAAGTTAGATTTACAAGAGTTTGGGAGGCGGTTAGTAGCACAGGGCTACCAACGTGAAGAGATGATCGAGTCGCAAGGAGAGTTTAGTCTGCGCGGTGGAATTATCGATATCTTTCCTTTGACAAGAGACAATCCGGTGCGGATTGAATTATTTGGCGATGAGATAGAGTCGATTCGTGAGTTTGATGTTGCAACTCAGCGTTCGATTAGAGAGTTAGATACGGTAAAAATTCCTCCAGCAACAGAGCTGTTATTGAATCAAACTGCTCTTAATTCAGGAATAGATAAGATAGAAGCAGATTTAGAAGAGAATTATCAGCGCTTATTAAATCAAGAACAAGAAGTTGAAGCTAATGAGCTTAAGCAGCGAGTTAATTCCCAGTTAGAACAGCTAAAGGAAGGAATACACTTTACCGGCATTAGACAGTACTTACCTTACTTTTATGATCGGCTGGTAACGGTTATTGATTACTTTAGTGCGGATGGAACTTTGCTATTGGATGCCCCTAATCGACTGCGCAAGCGAGCTATTAATCAGCTGGAGGATTATCAAGATTTACAGCTATCGCTACTTAAGCAGGGTAGTATATTAAGTAGTTATAATCATAACTTTGCTAGCTGGGAAGAGTTAATGACAGCGTTGACTGATTACTCTAAAGTCTACTTTAATAAGACACAACAGATTAAAGGATTTCCGCTAGATCGTAAGTTAGAGATTGAGATTAAGGAGATTACTACTTTTCACGGGCAGTGGGAGAGGTTCTTAGAGCAGATCACTAAATTAAGCCGTGGAGGTTATCGATTACTAATTACTCTCTCCACTACAAGTAAGTGTCAAAGAATGGTTGACTCATTACAAAATCAAGGTTTGACAGCTTTTTATAGTGATCAATTAAAACAGGAGTGGCAGCCGGGTAGTATAGCTGTGACTGTTGATTCTTTACGGGAGGGTTTCTTGCTACCTCAGGCTAAGTTTGGACTTTTTACAGAAGAAGATATCTTTGGCGAAACGCAGCGTAAGAAGAAGCGGACACTAAAGTCTTTTGATCAGGGTAGTCAGATCTCTTCCTTTGCTGATCTTAGGACGGGAGATTATGTAGTTCATGAAAATCACGGTATTGGTAAGTATTTAGGAGTTAAGACTTTAGAGGTTCAGGGGCATCATCAAGATTACTTATTAATTAAGTACGCTGATGATGATAAGCTATATGTACCGACAGATCAGGTTGATTTAATTCAGAAGTATATCGGACAAGAAGGCAGTCAGCCTAAGTTATATAGTTTAAATAGTAATGATTGGACGCGGGTAAAAGAGCGGGTTAAAGATTCAGTTCAAGAGATGGCAGAAGATCTGTTAGAGATTTATGCTCAACGCGAGATTAAAGAAGGTTATGCTTTTAGTGAAGATACAATTTGGCAGCAGGAGTTCGAAGCTGACTTTCCTTATCAGGAGACGCCGGATCAATTACAAGCAATTAAAGAGGTTAAAGCAGATATGGAGTCCCAGCAGCCGATGGATCGCTTGCTTTGTGGGGACGTAGGTTATGGTAAGACAGAGGTTGCAATTAGAGCTACTTTTAAAGCGGTGATGGATGGCAAACAGGTAGCGATGTTAGTTCCCACGACTATCTTAGCTCAACAACATCTTAATACCTTTGTTGATCGTTTTGCAGATTATCCAATTAAGGTAGCTATGTTGAGTCGATTTAAGTCAGCTAAAGAACAAGAGCAGATCGCCCAAGACTTGAAGGCAGGTTTAGTCGATATTATTATTGGAACGCACCGCTTATTATCGTCCGATATTCAATTTAATGATCTAGGATTATTAATTGTTGATGAAGAGCAGCGCTTTGGCGTGAAGCATAAAGAGAGATTAAAGCAGATTAAAGAGAATATCGATGTCTTAACTCTAACTGCAACTCCGATACCGCGGACACTACATATGTCACTGGTAGGGGTGCGGGATATGAGTTTAATCGAAACGCCGCCTAAGAATAGATATCCTATTCGCACCTACGTTAGAGAGTATAACCAAGACTTGATTAGAGAGGCAATTAGAAAAGAGGTCGACCGGGGCGGACAGGTCTACTTTGTACATAATCGGGTTGCTGATATAGATAAGGTTGCAGCTCAAATTAAGCGTTTATTACCTAATATTAATGTAGCTGTAGCCCACGGACAGATGAGTGAAGCAAGGTTAGAGAAGTTAATGATCTCCTTTTTAGCAGGAGATTATGATGTTTTAGTCTGTACAACAATCATTGAAACTGGTTTAGATATTCCGAATGTGAATACGATTATAATTAATCGAGCAGAACAGTTGGGTTTATCACAGCTATACCAACTGCGCGGTCGTGTAGGACGGACTAATCGTGTAGCCTATGCTTACTTGCTCTATCAAGAAGATCAAGTACTTTCAGAGGTGGCTGAAAAGAGGTTACAGGCGATTAAAGAGTTTACTAATTTAGGTTCTGGATTTAAGATTGCGATGCGTGATTTAGAGATCAGAGGAGCGGGGAATATCTTAGGTCCTAAACAGCATGGACATATTGAAGCAATCGGTTTCTCACTTTACTGTAAATTATTAGAACAGGCAGTTGAGAAAGCTAAGAATAAAGGAGAAGAGGAAGAGGTACTAGAGGTTAAGATTGATTTAGATGTTGACGCTTACCTAGCTAGTGATTATATCAGCGATTCTAAGCAAAAGATTGAACTATATAAGAAGATCTCTAGTATTGATCAACTATTAGAGGTAGAAGAGATCAAAGATGAATTAAGAGATCGCTTTGGCCCAATTCCTGATGTGGTTTTGAATCTAATTAAGATTGCTAAGATTAAAGTATTAGCAGCTCAATTAGATATTACGACAATTAAGTCTGATGGTGAAAAGGTTCTGCTTTATTTTGCAACAGCAGAGTACTTAACTGGAGAGCGAATTATTACTTTGAATAATAAGTATCCTGACCAGATTGGTTTTAAATCAGCAGAAGAGCCGGTACTAAAGATTAAGGCTGGAACTAATGATAATAAGACTTTAGATGATCTTATTGAAATTATCAGTTTTTTAAGTGGATAATTTATTGATTAATTAAAGTTTTCAATTAGAAGATAGGGTCTGGCTTTATATTTGAAAGAAGTTTGCTCTATCATCACTATTGTTAGTTTCTACTGCTAATTTATATATCTTCTTGTTTAAATATTTCTTATCTTCTACATCTAATACATCTTTGTCAAAACCACTTAAAATATAGTAACTAAAATTCCAGACTTCTTCTTTGATATCTTTAGAACTCTCTTCAGCAGGAGTTCCTTCAGCGATTACTAATAAAGCATCAAGGATGGCTCCTGCTATTGAAACATCTTGGCTGCCGTAGTGTCTAAGTTGAAAGAAAGTTTTGTATAATAATTCTTTAAAGGAATTATTTTCTAGAATTAATCGTAGCTCTCCTTCTTCATTATAATAATAAGTATTTTCTATATCAGCTATTGCAATTCGCGATAAGACCCAGCCTAGCTGGTTGATGCAAAAAACTGCAGTATTAGGATCATTAATTCCCGGCGACATAGCTTTTAAAGCGACTTCCGTTAATTTTAAAAGTCCAAATTCAATGTCTCGTTCTTTACTTCGCTCATTGTCAATGATAATATTGCTTAATAATTTTTGGCGTAACTTTTCTAATTCTTTCTCAGTATTTTCTTCTGTTTCGTTATTCATTTGATAATTGAAGATAGAGAATAGGTTACTATTTTCTGTTACGTAATCTCCAATCATCTTTTCGGTTTTAATTATAATATCTTTTTGGTTAGCTAATTTACTTATTTCTGTTTCGTAGATAAATTTGATATAGCCATTATCATTAGCCAGCACTTGTTTACTATCTCTTTCTAAGATTTGATCAATATCTACTGGTGGTATATTTTTAATCTGTTCATTATTATCAGTATTTCTTTCTAAGTTGTCTATTGTGGCAATTATTTCATCCTTTAATTTAGTTACAAGTTTATTGACATGGACTGAATTAGAGACATGATGAATAAAGAAGACAAAGTAACCTAAACAGATAATTCCAATACCGACTCCAAATAAAGGAGAAAGTAGAGTAACTTCAGGTGGTTGCTCCTTTAAAAATAACAAAGTCAAAATTGAGTAGATAAATCCTGCAATAAAAACTCCTAATATCTTTAAAGTAATTTTATTTTTTAAGAAATCCTGCATAGTACGCGGCGAAAATTGTGATGAATACATAGTTAATACTACCATAATAGTAGAAAAAGATACTGTTATCATTCCAAATAAAGAACCTGATAAAGTAGATAGAATACTTTTGGCTAAATCAGGTGAAGTAAATAAATATTTTGGGAGGTAGTGATGTATTGTCGCTGTATATTTATTATCTAATATAATGATTGCCGTTGAAAATAATAGAGCAATGATACTATAGTAACCGGGTATAAAGTATATCTTATTTTTTAGATTATGAAAAAGCTTCTTAATTGACAATTTATCCCTCCATTTTGAATGTTAATCTCTGTTTATCTAATAAACTGTTACAATATTATATTATAAATAGGGTGGAGCTACAAGTTATATTTAGTACTATTTAGTAAAGTTTGAGAATAAAAATATAAGTTTGGCTATATACTATGTACAAATGGCAGGCTTTATGGTGTGCTATTAATATAAGGAGGTGAAAGCTGGTTGAACAATTAGTAAATAGGTTGGCAATTGTTTAGCCAGAGATATGAAAGCGACAGGGATAGTAAGAAGAATCGATGATTTAGGACGTGTTGTAATCCCTAAAGAGATACGGCGTACGATGAGAATTGGCGAAGGTGAACCATTAGAGATATTTGTTGACCGCGATGGTGAAGTAATTCTTAAGAAGTATTCACCATTAGGACAATTAAATGAGTTTGCTGAAGAGTATGTGGAATCTTTACATGAGGTGACGGGATATATAGCCTGTGTTTTAGATAAAGATGTTGTTGTTGCTGTAGCAGGAGCGTCAGATAAGAAGTTCTTAGATAAGTCAATTAGCCCTGCAGTAGAGAAAGTAATGAATGACCAAAAGACAGTAGTCATGAAGGGGGATGAAGTAAAACCTTTCTGTGCTGATTATCGAGCTGAAGATGTAGGTAAGTTCAGTGCTCAAGTGATGGCGCCAATTATTAGTAAGGAAGGGAAATCTTTAGGGGCGGTAGTTCTAAGTACTACTGATTCTCAAGAGTCAATGGGGCAGCTAGAAGAGAAGTTAGCTCAAACAGCTGCCGGATTTTTAGCACAACAGATGGAAGAATAAGCTTACTTAGGGTGGGTCAGTTAGTGGCTCACCTTTTTTCTTAGTTTAGATATTTAAAGGGATTACAGAGTTTATCTGGAATATAAGAATGAAGTCGGATGTCGAAAATTAAGAGGGGAAGTTAGATTATGAGTGAAAATAATAAACAGGGCTTTTTGCAAGGAGCTTTAATCTTAACTTTAGCAGCGTTTATCAGCAAAGCGATGGGCTTGGTCTATCGAATACTACTAACTCGGCTGATTGGTAAACAAGGGATTGGACTCTATCAGATGGCTTATCCTATCTATACAATTATTTTGGTTATTTCTAGATCAGGAATTCCGGTGGCAATCTCTAAATTAGTTGCAGAGAAGATAGCGAAGGATAAACAACAGAGTGCTTATCATATCTTTAGAGTAGCATTGAGTATTAGCTTTGTTTTAGGATTACTATTCTCAGTGGGCTTAATTATTACTGCCCGACCTATAGCTGAGAATTTGTTGCGTGATTCTCGTGCTTTCTACTCTATCTTAGCTATTGCTCCGGCTATCTTTTTCGTATCGATTATGGCATCTTACCGTGGTTTCTTTCAAGGCTTACAGACGATGACGCCGACTGCTATTTCGCAGATAGTAGAGCAGCTAGTAAGAATGAGTACGATGCTATTATTAGCTTATTTACTTTTAGCTAAAGGGATTAAGTTTGCTGCGGCAGGAGCAGCCTTCGGAGCAGTAACAGGAGCAATAGCCGGTCTATTAGTTTTACTTTATATCTATTATCAACGACGGGCAGAAGTAGATAAGCTTGCACTTGGCGGTTTTGAGTCTGAGTTATCTCTATCTAGAATTATTGAGCGTCTAACTTCGTTAGCAATTCCTGTTACTTTAGGAGCATTAGTTCTACCTTTGATGCAGTTTATAGATGCTACTTTAATTCCGCGTCGGCTACAGGTAGCAGGATTTAGTGTTGCAGAAGCTACTGGTTTATATGGTGATTTTGCTGGAATGGCAATGGTATTGGTTAATTTTCCGACTGTAATCACTGTTTCATTGGCAGCTAGTTTAGTACCGGCAATTTCAGAAGCTTTTACGCTGCGACGAGACCGTTTGATTAAGCAGCGTACTCAATCAGCTCTACGGTTGACTATCTTTATTTCGTTACCAGCGGCGGTAGGATTATTCTTATTAGCAACACCAATCTGTAGAATGTTATTTGGAGTACCAGAAGCAGGTATTTCTCTACGCTTTGTATCTTGGGGAATTATCTTTGTCTGTCTTCAGCAGACTTCTTCTAGTATCTTACAGGGAATTGGACGGGCTGCAATTCCGGCACGTAATCTATTTTTAGGTGCTATCTTAAATGCTACATTGAATTACTTTTTAACATCAGTACCAGAGTTTGGTATCCGAGGAGCTGCTTTAGCAACAGCTTCTGGTTTCTGTTTAGCTGCCTTATTAAATCTATTTGCTATCGGTAAATTAATTAGTTATAATTATAATTATCGGGATCTATTATTAAAGCCACTGGGAGCAGTATTGATGATGGCAGTGGTAGTACAGTTAGTCTATCAGCAGTTATCTATAAGTGTAGCTATTAACTCAGTTACTACTTTAATTACAATTATTGTGGGAGCTATAAGTTATACTTTTTTACTATTAATTAGTGGAGCTATTAAAGAACGAGATATTAAGTTAATACCTAAAGTAGGAGATAGATTAGCTCAACTATTAATTAAATTAGGATTAGTGAGGGGATAGAATGTCGTACCAAGATATAGCAGGTGAGTTGAAGATTATAGGTTTAGGTAGCGGTACTAAAGAAGAACTAACTTTTAGAGCTTACCAAGAACTATTATCTGTCGACCAGCTCTTTTTGCGAAGTAGTTCTTATCCATTAGTAACTACTTTGCACAAAGAAGGTATAGAGTTTAGTAGTTGTGAACGCTTAATCGGTTCTGATGTTAACTTAGATCAAATTACTAATCAGCTGATAGATCAGATTAGACAAGCTTTGGCTACTGGGGCAGAAGTAGGTTATGCGACCTTAGGATCTCCAGTAGTAGAAGATAAGATTATTAATGAACTTATAGATTATCTGCCTCAGCAGCAGATAGAAATTGTTGAAGGTATTAGTATAGCAAAGCGATTGCAGAAGGGGCTGGATATAGCAGTTGGTCAATCATTACATATAATAGATAGTTTAAATTGTCAAGCAGAGCAGCTAACAGCTAGTCAAGGAGTAGTAATTACTAATCTGCACGCTGCTTTATTAGATCAACTACAATCAGAGCTATTTGCTATCTATCCGCGCGACTATCAATTACAAGTGATTGAACCGGCTGGATTTGCTGAGATAGAGGTAGTAGAGGAGCTTACAGTTGCTAAGTTAGATAAGTTAGCAACTATTAATTCCCTAACCTCTCTTTATCTTCCCCCTTTAAATTATAGATTAGAGGTTCAAGAGAATGAATTAGATCAGCTGACAACTTTAGTAGATATCATTAGTCAACTTCGTAGCCCAGAAGGTTGTCCTTGGGATCGTAAGCAGACTCATCAAAGCTTGCGTCCATATTTAATTGAAGAGACCTATGAAGTATTAGAGCGGATCGACCAGCAAGATATGACAGGTTTATGTGAAGAGTTAGGTGATTTATTATTACAGGTGGTACTTCATTCGCAGTTAGCAGCAGAGGAGGATTACTTTTCTATTGGTGACGTGATAGCTGCTATTGCCCAGAAGATGATTCGCCGCCACCCTCATGTCTTTGGAGACGAGAGTCTATCGACTGCTCGGGAGGTAAGAGAAGTTTGGCAGCGAGTTAAGTCAGATGAGAAACAGAATGAAAATCAGTCTTTTTCTGTATTAGATGATGTAAGCAGTTTACCTGCTTTATTAGAAGCAGAGAAGATTCAATCCCAAGCAGCAGAAGTAGGTTTTGATTGGGCTACTATTGATGGAGCAGTTGAGAAGTTAGCAGAAGAGTTAAGCGAGTTAGAAGAAGTTTTAGCTGAAGATGATTTAACAGAGGTCAGAGAAGAGTTAGGTGATCTCTTATTTGCAGTAGTTAATGTAGGGCGCTGGTTGGATTTTAATTTAGAGATGGTCTTACATGATGCAACAGTTAAGTTTAAAGAGCGATTTTATTACTTAGAAGAGAGAGTAAAAGCGGAAGATAAAAAGTTAGCTCAATTAACTATAGAGCAGTTAGAAGAGTTATGGCAGGAAGCTAAAAGAAATTTATAAGGAGGAAGAGAGATGACAGGTTTAAAGAAGTTATTGGTTATTACTTTAATTATAAGTAATTTGGTAGTATTAACTATACCAGCCCAAGCAGCATTTGATATAGCAGCTGAGTCAGCAATTTTGATGGAGGCTAAGACAGGTAAAATTCTATTTTCTAAGAATGCTAATCAAGAGCTACCGCCAGCAAGCATGACTAAGATTATGACGATGTTATTAGCGATGGAAGCGGTGGATGAAGGACAGATAGATTTAGAAGATCGAGTAGTTGCTAGTCGATTAGCTTCTTCAATGGGCGGATCACAGATCTATTTAGCTCATCGAGAACAGATGCAGATGAAGACATTATTAGAAGCGGTAGCTATAGCTTCAGCTAATGATGCTTGTGTAGCCATTGGTGAAGCTGTAGGCGGTACGGAAGATAGTTTTGTGGGGATGATGAATCAGAAGGCAAAGCAGTTAGGACTGCAGCATACTAACTTTGTTAATAGTACGGGATTGCCTACTTCAGATGGTGAACACTATAGTAGTGCTCATGATATAGCAGTAATGTCTCGGGAATTAATTACTAATCATCCTCGTATTCTGGAGTGGACAGATATTAAGATTGATAAGATTAGAGATGGTAAGTTCACTCTTTATAATACTAACCAACTATTGAAGCATTATCCGGCAGTTGATGGCTTAAAGACTGGCTGGACTGATGAAGCTGGTTACTGTTTAGCAGCTACAGCTAAAAAGGAAGGAATGCGTTTAATTTCAGTGGTAATGAAGACTGATAGTGAAGAAGAACGCATTGAACAGTCTGCCCGGTTATTAAATTACGGATTTAGTCGATTTGATTTAGAGAAAGTAGTCGCAAAAGGAGCTAAAGTAGGTACTATAGCAGTAAATGGAGGTCAAGAACTAGAAGTACCAGTTAAAGCAGCTCAAGATTTAGAAATTGTTCATGAGGAGATCAAAGGTGATTTAGAGCGTGATGTTCGGTTAGATAATTCAGTTACAGCACCAGTTGAGAAGGGGACAGTAGTGGGGGAGTTAATTATCTCCCAAAATAGCGATCGATTAGGTAGTGTTGATTTAGTTACAGCTCAGCAGGTAGAGCAGGCTGGTATTTTAACTAGATTATTACGTTGGGTGAAAGGATTAGTAACAGGCTTTTTTAAATAAATCTATTACTTTTAGTTAGTTGACTAGCGTATATTCCCTCTGAATAATCGGAAGACTAAGATTAAGGATTAAGGAGGGGTGCTAGTGCAGCTCTTTAGAAGATTACAACTGACAGCAATTATTATTTCGATGGTAGTATTATTGACGATCTTATTTAGTAGTGGTTGTGCTCGTGAAGAGCAGAGAGTAGATGAGCCGACTATAAAAGTAGAATTAGCGAATGGAACACGTAAGCTGAAGATGGAGGAGTATATAGCCGGTGTAGTAGCAGGTGAGATGAAGTCTGATTGGCCTCAAGCAGCTTATGGTGCTCAGGCGATTATAGCTCGTACTTTTGCTTTAAAATTATTAGAAGAACAAGGAACGGATCAAATTAGTGGTAAGCATACGGAAGCACAGGCCTATAAGTCGCAGAATATTACAGCGGAGATTAAGCAGGCTGTTGATCAGACTCGGGGAGAAGTAATTACTTATCAAGGTGAATATATTAAAGGTTGGTTTCATTCAAGCGCTGGTGGTCAGACCACCTCTGCTAAAGTAGGTTTAGCTTATGATAAACCTGAACCAGAATATATTATAAGTGTCGATTCTCCTGACCAATTAGCTCCCGCTGATATTAAATCATGGCAGGTAACATTACAGCAGTCGACTATTTTGGCTGCATTGCAGCAGATTGCTGGTTTGGAGGCAGAAGAGATTACAAAAATTAAGATTACTACTCGAGATAAGTCAGGCAGAGCTGATCAATTGCAGGTGGTAACCCCACAAGAAACGAAAGAGGTTAAAGCAGCTAAATTTAGAACTGCTGTAGATTCTGATAAATTAAAGTCAACTCTAATCTCTAAGATTCAGCAACAGGGGGATAAATTTATCTTTACCGGTGGCGGTTACGGACATGGTGTAGGAATGAGCCAGTGGGGAGCTTATGCTTTAGCCCAAGATGGTAAATCCGCTAAGGAGATCATTAAACACTACTTTAAAGATATAGAGTTAGTCAAGAAGTGGGATTAATCCCACTTCTTTTTTAGGTAGTAATAGTACTTTTATTAATTACATACTATAGATTAAAGAGTAAAAGCGGAGGTGAAAGTATGAGTAACCATCAAATTAAGTTGGATAATCGAGAATTAATGGAGGTTAAAGGGGTTAGTGAAGTGCTTAACTTTAGTGAAGAAGAGATATCATTAGCTACTGAATTAGGTCCTTTATTAATTACTGGTGATGAGTTAAATATTCAACAGTTGAATTTGGATAATGGCGAGTTAGTAGTAGAAGGTTATATTATCAGTTTTGATTATACAGAGGATAGTCAAAGTGGTGGTTTTTTTAGTAACTTATTTAAGTAATAGATGATTATTTAGGCTACATTAAGATTAAGTAGCTCTGTTATTTTAAATTAGTTGAGGTGAAGGATGTGGTTTCACTAGAGATTCAGTTTGTAACCTTTATCTATATGATCTTATGTGGCTGGGGAGTAACTTTTTTATTTGATGTCTACCGTGTATTGCGCGGTTTAGGTTACCTACAGGGCAAGTTAAGAGCGGTAATTGATTTTGGTTTTGCCTTAGCTGCTGGTATAATTATATTTATAATTTTATTAAGGAGTAATTTGGGCGAGATTAGATTCTATATATTTATTGGATTGGTAGTAGGCGGAGAAATTTATTATTATTTTTTTAGTTCTTATTGTTTACGAATAATTAGAGTAATTTTAGAGTGGCTAATTAGATTTATTAGACAGTTATATCTAATCTTGAATCAATTATTTAATCTAATTAAGCGATTAATTAATTTTTTGAGCAAGCTTGTATTTAAAGTCAAAGAGTGGTTAAGTTTTAATGATTAAAACAGGTAATAATAATTATATCTAGAAGATAATAGATATGATAAATTGAAACTTTTGTATCTGCCATCAAGGAGGTAATTAGATGAGTAAAAAGAGTATTCTAAATGAAAGGATTATTAATATAATTAAACGGATGGTAACTTCTAAGAAGTTTATTTTAGTAGCGGTAATTGTATTAGTTGGCGCTGTTTATAGTTTCTTGCAGGTTGAGGCGAAGGTAGAAAGTATGAAACAGGAATTAACACGTTTAGAGAGTAAAGCTGAGCACTTAAGTAATGATATACAAATCTTACGGGATAGTATAGAGCGGATGGATTCTAATAAATTTGTTGAAGAGATAGCTCGTAAGGATTTAGGATTAGTTAAACCGGGTGAAACCTTATACATAGTAGTTGATAATCAAAATGATGATGATGAAGATGAGTAAATTGGAGGTCATTAAGAATGGCAGAAAAAGAATTAATTAAAGAGTTAGTAGCTTCGTTAGAATTAGATTATGGACAAGTTAGTAATACAGTAGAATTATTAGAGAATGGTAATACAATTCCTTTTATTGCTCGCTACCGTAAAGAAGCGACTGGCGGTTTAGATGAGGTTCAGTTAAGGGAACTTAGAGATCAGTTTGATTATCTAACTAACCTAAATGAAGAAAAGGAACGGGTAATTAAGTTAATTGCTAACCAGGATAAATTAACTGCTGAGTTAGAAGATGAGATTAGAGCAGCCTCTACTTTACAGCGAGTTAAAGATCTTTATCGTCCGTATCGTCAAAAGAGAAAGACCCGGGCTGCTAAGGCTAGAACTAAAGGTTTAGAGCCGCTAGCAGAGTTGTTTTTGAACCAGGAGCTGGAATCGGGATCAGTAACTGATTTAGCTAGCGATTATTTATCTGTTGAGAATGACTTAACAGAGGTTGCAGAGGTATTAGAAGGTGCTAGAGATATAATAGCAGAGATAGTGGCAGATAACCCTCAGGTGCGCAAGTTAGCTCGTGAATTAACTTTTAATCAGGGGCAGATAACATCGGAAGTAAAAGAAGATGAGGATGATACTTATGCTGAGTATCATGATTACCAAAAGCAAGTCAGTAAACTAAAACCTTATCAGACTTTGGCTTTAGACCGTGGAGAGGCTGAGGATGCACTACAGATTAAATTTACAGCACCAGAAGAGAAAATTATTAGACGAATTAAAGAGTTAGTGATTACTAATCGTAGTTCTATCTTCTATCAGCAGTTAACAGCAGCTATCGAAGATGGTTATCAGCGTTTGGTAGCACCGGCAATTGCTAGAGAGGTGAGAAATCATCTAACTGAAGAGGCACAGGAGCATGCTATTGATATCTTTGCTGATAATTTACGTACTCTATTGCTCCAAGCCCCGGTACGGGATAAACGAGTCTTAGCTATTGATCCGGGATTTAGAACTGGTTCTAAGGTGGCTGTAGTTGATGAGATTGGTAAGTTATTGACTACAAGTGTAATCTATCCTCATCCACCACAACAGCAAAGTAAGCAATCTAAAGCAACTATTAAAGGGTTAATTAGCAAGTATGAGATTGATTTGATTGCGATTGGCAACGGGACTGCTTGTCGGAAGACTGAATTATTTTTAGCTGAACTGATTAAAGAGTTAGATAGTTCACTACAGTATGTAATAGTTAATGAAGCAGGTGCGTCTATTTATTCTGCTTCTCAAGTAGCCCAAGCAGAGTTTCCTAATTTAGATGCTGCTTTGCGGGGGACGATATCGATTGCGAGAAGATTACAGGATCCGTTAGCTGAATTAGTCAAGATTGAGCCGCAGCATTTAGGAGTTGGCATGTATCAGCATGACCTTGACCAAAAGAAGTTAGCTACAGCTTTAGAGACAGTTGTAGAATCGGTAGTTAATTACGTAGGAGTTAATTTAAATACAGCTTCAGCTTCGTTATTACAATATGTAGCAGGGATTAATAGTAGTGTGGCAGATGATATTGTTAAGTGGCGCGAGGAAAATGGTCGTTTTGAGCGCAGAGTGGAATTAAAAGATGTATACGGGATTGGTCCTAAGACTTTCACTCAGGCGGCAGGTTTTTTAAGGATCTATGGTGGAGAAGATCAGTTAGCTGCTACTACTATTCATCCAGAGTCCTATCCAGTAGCAAAGGAGTTGTTAGCAACAGTCAATATTTCATTAGAAGAATTAGAGGTAGCTACAACTAAAGATAAGTTAAGCGAACGATTAGATGAATTAGATTTACAGGAGTACGCTACTAGTTTAGATGTAGGGCTGCCAACTTTGTGTGATATTAAAGAGGCACTTTTGCGTTCAGATAGAGATCCGCGAGCTAAATTACCACAGCCGATCTTTAAAGAAGAAGTAGTTAGCTGGGATGATTTAGAAGAAGGCATGGTAATGCAAGGTGAGGTAAGAAATGTAGTTGACTTTGGAGCTTTTGTGGATATTGGAGTTAAAGAAGATGGACTAATTCATATTTCAGAGCTAAGTGCTGATTATGTAGATCATCCCCTTGATGAAGTTCAGGTAGGAGATATAGTTAAAGTTAAGATATTAGCAGTAGATTCGACAAGAAAGAGAATAGCTTTGACATTAAACTTTTAATCTGATTTTATTTGACACCAAGCTTAAGATAAGATATAATAACATTGATTAGTTAGACTATACTTAGAAAATTTTAAGAGGAGGAATTTGTAAGGTATGTCAATCGAGGTTGGCAGTGTAGTAGAAGGTAAAGTTAGTGGAATAACGAATTTTGGAGCTTTTGTAGAACTGTCTGGAGGTGAGACTGGATTAATCCACATCTCTGAAATAGCCGATACTTATGTTAAAGATGTTAATGATTATTTAGAAATGCATGAAGAGATCGAGGTAAAGGTTATTTCTATAGATGATGATGGAAAAATCGGCTTATCTCTCAAGCAGATGGAAGGCGAAGATAGAAAGCCTAAAATGTCTTTTGAGAAGCAGATGAAGAAGTTTATGGAAGAGAGTAGTGAAAAACAAAAAGCCCTACGTAAGAGTATAGAAGATAAACGTGGTGGTGGATCACGTTACTAATATATTATTTAGTTCTGTAATTTAAAAAATTATATGTTAGATATTACTAACACCCTCTAATTTGGAGGGTGTTTATTTATTTTTAGCACTATTTTTCCCTCCCAGGACACTTTTATAAAAATATTACTTAAGTTTAATATTGATTTAATAAGAGCTTAACATTGGCATGTTAAATTTATAGTTGAAAGAAATAAAATAATAATTACTGGGAGGTTATTAAAATGTTGAAGTCTAAGAACCTATTAATTCTATCATTAATCTTAATGATTACTCTAATGTCAGTAGGTACTGTTTTTGCTGGTGAGGATCTTACTGTGCAAGGTTCCTCTACTGTACTTCCAATTGCACAACGAGCTGCTGAAGTGTATATGGAAAGTAATCCTGATGTTAGTATCACTGTTCGTGGTGGTGGTTCTGGAAATGGTATTGCAGCTTTAGTTGATGGAGCAGTGGATATTGCTGATGCTTCACGATTTATTAAATCAAAAGAGCTCAAGCAAGCTAGAAAGAATGAGGTTTATCCTGTACCGCATCGTGTTGCAATGGACGGAATTGCAGTAGTTGTTAATCCAGCTAACTCTGTTAAGGAATTAACTTTAGAAGATATTAAAAAGATCTATACTGGTCAGATTACTAATTGGCAAGAGCTTGGTGGGCCTGATAAAGATATTGTAATTGTTTCTCGTGATTCAAGTTCTGGTACGTATGAAGTCTTTGGGGAGATAGCTTTGGATGGTCAGCGTGTTACACCTAGTGCATTATTACAGTCCTCTAATGGAGCGGTTGCTAGTGCAGTTTCTAATACGGAAGGTGCAATTGGTTATGTAGGAATTGGTTACTTATCTGATGATTTAAAGGCAGTTAAAGTAAATGGTGTTAAGCCAACTAATGCTACTGTAGCTAATGGTAAATTCCCAATTGCTCGTCCGCTATTTATGTTTACTGATGGTTGGCCAAAAGGTCTAACTGCTAAGTTCATTAATTTTATACTTAGTAAACAAGGACAGAAGATTGTTGAAAATCAAGGTTATGTTCCACTACACTAAGCAGAGAGATTTAATTTAATAAAAACAATAATAGAAGGGAATATTCCCTTCTATTATTAATTAATCTCGGAGAAATCGGGGTGAAAATAATGCACTGGAAAACAAAAGAAAAGTTAATCAAATGGAGTTTATTTGTCTTTGCATCATCTTCCATTTTATTCTTAATGGGAATAGTAATTATTTTATTTAAGGAAGGACTTCCGATTTTTGACCAAGTAGGACTTTTAGATTTTATCTTTGGTAAAGATTGGTATCCAACTTATGATCCTGCTAGTTTTGGTATTTTACCGTTATTAAGTGCGTCACTAGTGGTTACAGTTGGAGCAATGGTAGTTTCGGTTCCAATTGGTATTGCTTCCGCTATCTTTATCTCTTATATCTTACCACAGCAATTTAAGAGTATCGTTAAACCACTAATTGAATTATTGGCTGGAATTCCTTCAGTGATTTACGGATTATTTGGGATGAAAATTTTAGGGCCTTTTTTAAAGAATATCTTTGGGTTGCCTACTGGGCTTAATGGTCTAACAGCCTCAATTATGTTAGGGATTATGGCACTCCCTATTATTGTTAGTTTAGCTGAGGATGCTATTAGTTCAGTTCCTAAAAGTTTTAGAAATGCTTCATTAGCTTTAGGTACAACTAAATGGGAGACTATTAGTAATGTAATTTTACCAACAGCTTCCTCAGGAATTGTAACAGCAGTCATTTTAGGAATGGGACGAGCAATTGGTGAGACAATGACTGTCTTGATGGTAGCTGGTGGATCAGCTGTAATGCCGAAGAATATCTTAAAACCGCTGCGACCTATGACAGCTACTATTGCAGCTGAGATGGGTGAAGCGCCAGTAGGTAGTGAGCATTATCATGCTCTATTTGGTATCGGTATTGTCTTATTTGTTATTACTCTCTTCTTTAATATTATAGCAGACATTGCTTCCCAGCGATTTAGAGAGAAGGTGAGTGGTCAGTAATGAAAACAAATCAAGTTAAGTCCAATAGTGAAGTAACTAAAGATAATTCGATTGCTAATCTTTGTACGGATTTAGAGTCGCGTCATTTTAGACAGAAATGTGCTTTTAGTGTATTAGGATCGATGTTAGCTTTAGCTTTAATAGTTTTAGGGTTGATTATTTACTTTATTGTTAGTAAGGGTGTAGGAGTTGTCAGCTTGGATTTTATAACTAAGATGCCGTCTAGCGGTATGACTAAAGGAGGAATCTTACCTGCTTTATTAGGTTCTTTTTACTTGATTACTGGTTCGATCTTATTTGCTACTCCGTTGGGCGTTTTTGCTGCTATCTATATGACTGAGTATGCAGAGAAGAATAAAGTAATTAGGATTATTAGAATTGGGGTTAATAATTTAGCGGGAGTACCTTCGGTGGTATTTGGTCTCTTTGGATTATCGGTTTTTGTTAAGGGATTAGGTTTAGGAGTTTCAATACTTTCTGGTAGTTTAACATTGGGAATAGTTATCTTGCCAACTATTATTAGAGCTTCCGAAGAGGCATTGCTAGCAGTGCCTGATGAATATCGTGAAGCATCCTTAGCATTAGGTGTAACTAAGTGGGATACGACTAAAAAAGTTGTCTTACCAACTGCTATGCCAGGGATCTTAACTGGCTGTATCTTAGGTATTGGTCGGGTAGCAGGTGAGACAGCACCGATTCTATTTACTGCTGTAACTTATTATTCTGCTAGTTTACCTTCGAGTGCCTTTGATGAAGTGATGGCGCTACCTTATCATATCTATGCTTTAGTTACTGCGGGAACTTTCCCTGCTAAACAGGTGCCCATCGCTTAT
>JBNJEL010000005.1:0-35712 GCA_051745835.1 Bacillota bacterium | reverse complement strand
GGATTAGTAATTGCACCAAATTTAAAATTAAATCTATACTTTCCCTCTTTTTGGTCTACTCTAAACTCTAACAGATCAAATAACTGCTGATGAGGAGCAAAGTGTTCATTAGTAGGATAGATATAAGTACCGGGACCATAATCATCACCAGAAGGATCATCAAATTGAACTAGCGGTTCTTGAGCATTAATATTAACTGTAGCTAACAGTAATATAACTACTAAGCAAATTAGAACAACTTCTAATTTCCTCTTCACCATCAAACCTCCTACTTTCAAAATAACAGTATTATCTACTACAACTCTATGAAGTTTAATAGCTGATTATTACTCAAAACTAAATAAAGCCTGCTAAGAAAGCACTAACTTTCCTAGCAGGCTACTAATTAACTTACTGTAATCTATTATTTTTAAGTAAAGCCTTAGCTATAGCACCACGTACACCAATTTCTGAGCCTAATTCAGTAGAAACTAATTGTACCGCTTGCCTCTCAGTCGACACAACTCGCGTAGCTACTTTACTGCGCAATGGAGGCAAAATAAGCTCCTTAGCTGCTAGAACACCGCCACCACAAACAATCAAATCTGGATTTAAAAGATTAATTAGATTAGCCACTCCAATGCTTAAGTAATCAACTACTTGCTCTACAATTTTACAGGCTACATCATCTCCCTGCCGGGCTGCTTGAGTCACTACTGCTCCATCAATCTGAGTAACATCATCAACTAACCGATTAAGCAGTGAAGTAGAATCTCTTTGAGCTGCTTTACGACCTAATCGAGCTAAAGCTGTACCTGAAGCCAGCACTTCCCAACAACCGCGATTACCACAATTACACTCTACATCTGAACGAGGATCAACAATCATATGACCTACTTCACCAGCGCTATCATTAGCCCCATGGTATAATTGATCATTAATAATAATTCCGCTGCCAATGCCAGTACTGACAGTTAGATAGATTAAATCACTATAATCTTGACCAACTCCAAACCATTTACTTCCTAACGCAGCAGCATTAGCATCATTCTCAATTATCACTTCCAACTCTAACTCACTTTCGAGCAGTTGCTTAAGATTAACCTCTCGCCAACCCAGATTAGGGGCAAAGTAGATTAATCCCGACTCTGTATTCAGCGGTCCTGGACAACCAACTCCTACATTAATTACCTCTGAAGGTGAAATACCTACATCAGAAAGTACCTGATTAACACTCTCAACCATCCGCTGGATAACTGCTTCTACTCCATCCATAGGCTTAGTTGGCAACTTAGTGGTAGCTAACAGCCGTCCTTCTAAATCAGCCATCGCTGTCAAAATCTTAGTTCCACCTAAATCAATCCCTACTACATATTCCTCCACCATGTACAGCCTCCTGCTTAATTAACTTATACCAATCGCTCTAAACGCTCATTTTCCTCTGGTCCTGGAATGCGACCGCGTTTGGCAATAGGTTGCCCATTAATCTCTTTAATATCCATCGTCATATTAATCGCTGCTGCACCTGAAATATAACTTCCAACGCCGAAACCGGCTACTCCTAATTCCTTTAGATCTCTAATACGCTGAGGTGTAATTCCGCCGGAAACAAAGATATCTACATGTTCATGTCCAGCTTGATCTAATCTAGCTCTAACTTCCTTAATTAACCCCGGAGTTACACCGCCCCGCTCGGAAGGAGTATCTAATCTTACACCGTCTAATCGCTCCTCTAACTCATCAGCTACAGCCAATGTCTCTTCCGCTTCATCTCTAAAGGTATCGACAATAATTATTCGCGGCGCTCCCTGAGGCATAATTTCATCATAAGCCTGAGCAACTTTAACTGTATCACCTACTGTCAAAACTAACGCATGAGGAACTGTACCAGATGGCTCTCGTCCAGCTAACTTAGCTCCTAAAATACAGCTAGCACCATCAGCTCCACCAGTAATCGCTGCTCGCTCCATCACTGGTGCTACTGCTGGATGAAGATGACGTGCCCCAAAACATAGAACTGGAATCTCACCAGCCGCTTCTTTACATTCAGCAGCTGCTGTAGCCCAGCCGCTGGCACTAGCTAACGAGCCTAATAACGAAGTCTCGAAGATGCCAAATTGATTATACTCTCCTTCAATTCTAAACACTACCTCTTTTTCTTCCATCTGACTACCCTCTGGCAACCCCCATACTTTAAGCTCTTTATCAGCTAATAGGTTAGTCGCTTCATCAATCCCTGCTATTACTCCTGCTTGACTACTAAAGATATCAGCAACTACTTTAGTTTCTGTTAAATTAAGATGATTTAAAATCTCACGTGTCTTAACAAAATAAACATCAGTAGTCAAACCCTCTTTAACTTCTTGATGAGTTGCCGAATGTAATAATCTATCCTCTGCTACTTTCACTTGAGCTACATCTGCTATACTTCTTAACTCCTTATCTGACATAAAATTTATCTTCCTTTCTGCTCTACAAATTTTTTAATCTCTCGATCATCTGTTAAGTTAGGTATTTCTCTACTATATAATAAATGTGTATTACATTGACAGTCACTAGCACCAAACTCAGCTACTAACTCTTTAACTGAACAATTATTTAACAGAAACTGATGTAACTGACACTCTAACTCCTTACTTCCAGACCAGAGAGCTACATCGATTACCTCTCCAAACTGTAATAGATAATCTATATGCCAATGTAACTTCTTATCATTACTTTGGTGACGTTCAATTCGTGCTGTTAAGTTACGTTGAGCAGTACCAGTATAGATGTAATACCCACTTTTAAACTCTAATTTGCCTAAACTACCTACTTCTATCTGTTGGTCACTATCTAACTTAATAATCAAATTATAGATTCCGCTATCCAACTCCTTACTCATTGTAACTACTCCTTCCTACTAAACTATCCTTCACTACTTATTTCTTACTTATTTTGTAGAGTCCTGCTTCTTAAGCCATAAAATCAAAATCCTCTATCTATAATAGATAGAGGATTGAAAGATTATATCTTCAATTCAGCTCGTACTTGATCTTGAATCTGCTTCATTAGTTTACGGTCAGAAGTTTCAACATAAATTCTAATTAACGGTTCAGTACCTGATGGACGCATCAAACACCAGCTGCCATCTTCTAAAACAACCTTCATTCCATCCTTAGTAATTCGATCTACCACCTTATATCCTGCTAACTCTTCGACAGCAAAATTTTCAATCCGCTCAATCACTGCTTCCTTCTGATCAGCTTGATACTCAATATCTAAGCGCTCACTAATTAACTTACCGTACTTATCTTCTACCTCACTTAAAATTGTTGATAACTTAGCATCTCTACTCATCACTAACTCAACCATTAAAGCACAAGCTAAGAGACCATCCTTTTCCGGAATATGCCCTTTAACACTTAAGCCGCCGCTCTCTTCACCACCAATAATAATATCTTCATGGCGCATTAAATCTCCTACATATTTAAAGCCCACCGGCGTTTCAAAGATATCTAACTCATTTTCATCAGCAATCTTATCTAACATATGGGTAGTTGCTACCGTGCGAACCACTCCTCCGGATAGTTCCTTATCATCAACTAAATGATCTAATAATAAGAATAACACCTGATTAGGACTTAAATACTCTCCCTGATCAGTAATGATTCCAAAACGATCAGCATCACCATCTAATGCTAAACCTAAATCATAATCTTCCTCTTTAACGCGTCCAATTAGCTCAGTTAATTCTGCTTCAGTAGGTTCAGGCATTCCCGAACCAAAGAGTGGATCACGATAATCATTAAATTCCTCAACTTTAATCTCCGTCTGAGAAAAGATATCGCTTAAATAACCTGCTCCTGGACTGAACATCGGATTAACTAATACTTTTAATTGCTGATTAGAGAAGTTCATTAACTCCTTAAGATGCTCTAGATAAACGGCTTTCGGATCTAAAAGCTCTACATCTGTACCCAACTCTACAGCTTGTGAGTTAATCTCTCCACTCTCCTGTACCTTTGCCACTTCAGCTTCAATTTGATCTGTAATCTCTGGTAATGCAGGCCCTGCATACTCTGGAATGAACTTAACCCCTTGGTAAGCAGGCGGATTATGACTAGCAGTTAACATTAATGCTCCATCTAAATTTTCTTCTTGAATAGTAAAAGCAGTTACCGGAGTAGGAAGTGCTTCTTGAGCCACAACTGTTCTAATTCCATTCGCTGTTAATACCTCTGCGGCTATCTCAGCAAACTCTTCAGCTAAAAATCGATTATCATACCCAATAAAAATTCCGCGTTCTGTCTGATTATTCTGCTGTAAATAATTTGCTATAGCTTGAGATACCACTTTAAAGTTAGCAAATGTAAACTCATCAGCTATAATCGCACGCCATCCATCAGTACCAAATTCAATTGCCATTAATCAAGCCCCCTTAACATAAGTATGTATTTAAAAAGATCTTCATTATAATTAGTATTACATATTAACTTAAACTATATTATAATCTTGCTTGCTTTACTATGATTTTATAGTCATTACTTAAAATTGTCAACTATTTACTTTTAAAAGTTAAACTATTCTTTAATTGTGTGAAAATTTAAAACAATAAAAAAATATTGATAATTAGATGACATTATGTTATAATTTAAAATGAAATATATAATTGTTACTTTACATTAAATCTTTAGTAATATAATATAATATACTAAGCGGAGGTGGTTACAATCATCTAGTCAATAGCTAACTTATCAAAATAATGTTTTCTTTCCTCACAGACTTACTTCAGTAACAATCAGAATAATTATTAAATCTAATAACAAGTAATTATTCTACAGCGCAATCCTAAAGTAATTCATTAAGAAATAATCAATATCTTTTATTTTAAGCTTTAAGGTTAAAGTCGATTATGAATGTGATAATTATCTTAAAGTCTTTTCCAAAAATCGAAAGGAGATGATTAATTTGGCAGAAACGCAGAGTAATACTGGTAGTGAACTTATTTATGAATTGGACGAAAAGCCTAATGCAGTCGAAACTTTCTTCTTAGGTTTCCAACATATGTTAGCAATGTTTGCCGGAGTTGTTACTCCACCATTAATCGTAGCAGGAGTTGTTGGTTTTGGACCTGCAGAAACTGCTTTCTTTATTAGTATGGCATTAGTAGCATCAGGAGTTACTTCTTATGTACAAAGTAGAAGAGTAGGGCCTATCGGTGTTGGGTTGCTATCAGTAATGGGTACCAGTTTTGCCTTTGTACCAATGGCAATCCAAGCAGGAAATATAGGTGGGATTCAACTAGTTTTAGGAATGGCTTTAGCTGCTTCTACAGTTGAGATCGTATTGAGTCGCTTTATGAAAGCAGCTCGTGAGATTTTCACGCCAATAGTTACTGGTACCGTAGTAACATTAATTGGTCTTAGTTTAGCTGAAGTAGGTATTACTGACTTCGCAGGTGGTCAAGCAGCATTAGATGCTGGAGCTGGCAATTTTGGTAGTATGCAGAATTTAGGATTAGGACTGTTTGTATTGGTTACTGTTATTATTTGTAATCAATTTGGTTCAGGATTAATCAAAATTGCTTCTATCGCAGTTGGATTAATAGCAGGATATATAGTAGCTGCCTTTATGGGGATTATTGACTTTAGCCCTGTTTTTGAAGCAGCATGGTTTAGAATTCCAGTTCCATTTAAATATGGTTTGGACTTTAAATGGTCACTCTTCTTACCATGGGCTATAGTTTACTGTATTGGAGCAATCGAATCCAGTGGTAACTTTACTGCAATTGCAGAAATCTCTGGTAAGTCGATTAAAGGTGACGAACATATGGATCGTCTAAGTCGTGGAGTATTATGTGATGCAGTAGGAAGTGCTTTTGCGGCTGTAATTAACTCTCTACCTAACTCTACATTTGCACAGAATATCGGTGTTATTCGAATGAGTAAGGTAGGTAGTAGAGTAGTTGGTATGACAGCTGGTGTAATTTTATTAGTAATGGGACTAGTACCTAAGATTGGTGCTTTAGTTACTGTTATGCCGAAATCTGTATTAGGAGGAGCTACTTTAGCCCTCTTTGGTATGGTTGCAACTTCTGGTATAAAAATTGCAGCTAGTGAAGGCTTTAATGATCGTAATCTATTTATCTTATCTATCGCTTTAGCTGCTGGTATTGGTGTTGAAATGCAACCTGAAGTTGTAGACCAATTACCAGAAATAGCTAAAAATGTACTACACTCTGGAGTAGCAACAGGCGCTATTGTAGCTATCATTCTAAACTTAGTTCTTCCAGCAAATGAATCTGATAACGATAAAGAAGAAGCAACTGCATAATTCACCAACCTACAAGGAGTAGAAAATTAAATTTTCTACTCCTTTTTTCTTCTCTTAATTTTTGCTTATAGACTATATAAATAACTCTATTTCTTAGACATCTACTACTAAGTTTGATAAAATAATATAAATAAAGAAATTTAATTTGACTTTTAAGGTGATTGTTAGTTGTAATTACTATAAATTCAAATTCCTTAAGGAGGTAGTAAAATGTCAGAAGAATTAAATCTAACCATCAATGGTAGAGAAATGACTATTCCAAGTTCCAAAAGCGATATGAAGCTTCTCACTTATCTAAGAGATGAATTAGGATTAATGGGTTCTAAAAATGGCTGCGGTCAGGGACACTGCGGTGCTTGTGCTGTAATTATTGACGGTAAATCTAAACGATCTTGTCTTTGGAAATTAGGACGATTAGATGATTCTGAAATTGAAACTATCGAAAACTTAAGCAAAAATAATAAGCTACATCCTTTACAGATAGCTTTTCTTGAATCTGGAGCAGTACAATGTGGATTCTGTACTCCAGGTATGATTATGTCTGCTAAAGCTTTATTAGACCAAAATCAAAATCCAACTGAAGAAGAAATTAAAGAAGCACTCAAACGTAATATCTGCCGCTGTACCGGTTACAAAAAAATAATTGAAGCTGTACAGTTAGCTGCAGAATATCTACGCGAAGGTAAAGAAGAATTCAAAGAAAAAGAAGTCATTGGAGCATTAGGTGAAAAAGTAATTAGAAATGATGGACTAGATAAAGTACAAGGTAAACCAATCTATGCTGCTGACTACTATAAAGACGATATGTTGCATGGTAAGTTATATTTAAGTGATAAACCGCATGCTAAATTGATCGATATTGATACTTCTGCTGCTGAAGAGATGCCAGGAGTAGTAAGAGTTTTAACTCATGAAGACATTCCAGAAGATGGTAACAAGAACTTTGGACTAATCTTAGACCATCAACCATACTTTGCTTACGATAAAGTTAGGTATGTCGGCGATCCAATCGCTTTAGTCTTAGCTGAAACTGAAGAAGAAGCAGAAGCAGCAGTAGATAAAATTAATGTAGAATATGAAGAACTACCAGCTTACTATACTCCACAAGAAGCTTTAGCTGATGATGCTGCTAATATTCATGAAGATGGTAATGTCTTATCTAATCCTAAAGTTAGAAAAGGAGATGACTGGGGCGAAGATATTGATGAAGCTTTCGAAAAAGCAGATATTATTGTTGAAGATACCTATGAAACACCATTTATCGAACATGGTTATCTTGAACCAGAATCCTGCTTAGCTGACTATCAAAATGGTAGATTAACAATCTGGGCTCCAAGTCAAAGTTCTCACGCCTTTAAAGAAGATATTGCTGACGGCTTAGGATTAGATGATGATGAGATCAGAGTTATTAATACTACTACTGGTGGAGCATTCGGTGGTCGCGAAGAACCAATAGGTCAAGGACAGTGTGCTTTAGGTGCTTTACTTACTAAGCGTCCAGTTAAGTTAGTATTAACTCGTAAAGAATCAATTAGGATGTCCACTAAACGACACGCTTCTTATGCGCGCTATAAGATGGGAGTTACTGAAGATGGAGAGTTAGTTGCTGGTGAAGCTGAAATCTATACTGATACTGGAGCTTATGCCTCTGCTGGTATGCCGGTTGCTGACCGAGCTACTACATTTACATTTGGACCACATGTTATCCCTAATGCTAAAGTTGATACTACAGCAGTCTATACTAATAATGTACCAGCTGGAGCACTGCGTGGATTTGGTTCTCCACAGGTCTGCTTTACTGGTGAACGACATATGGATAAGTTAGCCCGCGCTGTTGATATGGATCCAATTGAGTTTAGATTAAAGAATGCTTTAGAAGTAGGAGAAACTACTTTAACCGGTCACGTACTCGGTGAAGGTATTGGTTATAAAGAATGTCTCTTAAAGTTAAAAGAAGCAATCGAAAATGAAGATTTAGAGCCATCTGATGAAAATAAAGAAGTAACAGTAGGTATTGCAGGCGGATATAAAAACGTTGGTATCGGTAATGGTCTGCCAGAAGATAATCACGCCCGTATGAAGTTAAATGATGACGGTACTTTTACTCTCTATATTGCTAGTGTAGACTCTGGTCAAGGTTCAGATACAGTTGTTGCTCAGGTAGCTAGCGAAGTATTAAACTGTGTTTATCAAGATATCGAAGTAGTAGCTAGTGATACTGACTATATCGAAGATTCCGGAGTAACTACAGCTTCAAGAATGTCCTTCTTAGCTGGTAACTCAGCTCAAGGATGTGCTGAAAACCTAAAACAGAAGATCCTAGAGAAAGCACAAGAACTTACTGGAATTTCAGAAGATAATCTCAAGATCAATGGTAAATCAATTATTAATAAAGATACTGGTGAGGAAGTAAGCTCTTTACAACAAGTAGCTAACAATTACTCTGATATCTCAGCTTACTATCACTATGAACCACCAGCAACTCAACCAATTCCTGACAAGCGGATTCCATCAAAGCTAAGTAAGGAAGAAAGCATGGGGGAAGTTCACTTCTCTTATTGTTATGCCGCTCACGCAGCTATTGTAGAAATTGACAAAGAAACTGGTGAGTTTGAAGTTAAGAAGATTATTGCTGTTCATGATACTGGAAAAGCACTCAATCCAATGCATGTTGAAGGACAGATTGAAGGTGGCGTCTCTATGGGTTATGGTTACGGCATGAGCGAAGAGTTTTATGTAGATGAAGAAGATGGTATGCCGGTTCAAGATACAATGATTAAGTTAGGTCTGCCAACTACTAAAACAATGCCTGAAGTAGAGAGTTACTTTGTAGAAGAAGAACATCCAGAAGGGCCTTTCGGTGCTAAGGGAATGTCCGAATTACCAGTTTCTCCTGTTGCTCCGGCTATTAACAATGCTTTAGCTAAAGCGACAGGTAAAGAGTTCAATAAGATACCTCTTAATACTAATAAAGTAGAATTAGATGATTAACTATAGACCCATAAGTAAGATATTAGAAGCCGCTTAAAAAAGCGGCTTCTTTTTATTTATAAGATAAACAATTGATATTCTAAATTGTTAAACTATTTTTACAGGAAATATCTAATCATTGATGAAACATATAGTAAATACCTTAAATAAAAATAGATAGTAAACTAAGAAAGGAGCTCTAATAAATGAATAAAAAAATAGAAATAACTCTACCAGATCAGACCTGTGAAGTAGAAATTGGCACTACTCCCCTAGAAATTATAAAAAGCGGTCAAAAACCAGGTGATCCACTAGCAGCAATTATCAATGGAGAGCCAGCCCGACTTTCTAAGCCACTCTATGAAAATTCAGAAGTAACACCAATTAATCGAATCAATAGAATTGGCTACTCTATCTACGCCCGCAGTATTACCTACCTATTTATAATTGCAGTTCATGAAGTACTAGAAGAAGCACAAGTAATCATAAATCATGCAATTAATGAAGAAATCAGAGGAGAAATCAACTCTGATCAAGAGTTAACAGAAAATAAGATTAATCAGATTAAAGAACGAATGACCAAGATAGTCAATAATGATAATCAAATAGAAAAAATTAAAGTTCGCAAAGAAAGAGCTGAAGAAATCTTTAAATCTTATGGAGCTGAAGATAAGATTAAATTACTTGAAAATGCAGTTAATTATAAATATATTAAACTCTATAAATGCCGTGGCTACTATGATTACCTTTATGGCCCCATGGTTCCTTCAACAGGTTACCTAAAAGAATTTGAAGTTAAGTTCTTAGATGAAGGATTTGCATTATTACTCCCCGATAAAACAGAGTTAAATCAAATCACCAAATTCAAAGAATTGCCAAAATTAAGAGCAGCCTATCGAGAAACTAAAGATTGGGCTAAGATACTTAATATTTTTAATCTCGGGTCAATTAATCAACAAGCAAGAAATGGCCAAATTAAAGATACTATCTTAGTTAGTGAAGCACTCCACGAAAAAAAGATCAGCCAAATAGCAGATACAATAGATCAAAAAAGTAATGAAGTTAAAATTATACTAATTGCTGGACCTACTTCATCAGGAAAGACTACTTTCTCTAAAAGATTATCTATCCAACTGCGAGCTTTAGGACTAGAGCCGCATACTATTGAAGCAGATAATTACTTTGTCAATCGTGAAAATACCCCTCTAGATGAAGACGGTGAATATAACTTTGAAACCATTAAAGCTTTAAATGTAGAGCTGTTAAATAAACATCTATCTAAATTATTAAATGGTGAAGAAATTAAAGAGGTTAAATTTAACTTTATTACGGGCAAACGCGAATTAACCGGAGAAAAATATCAGATGAATGATAACTCAGTACTAATCGTTGAAGGAATTCATGCTTTAAATGAAGCAATGACACCTTTAATTGATCCTGAACATAAATATAAAATCTATGTAAGTGCTCTAACTCAACTAAATATAGATAATCATAATAGCCTCTATGTCTCAGATGTAAGAACCATAAGAAGAATCATTAGAGACCATAGAACTAGGGGTAGAGATGCAGAAACAACTCTGCTTAGCTGGCCTTCTGTTAGAAAAGGAGAAGATAAGAATGTCTTTCCTTATCAAGAAGAAGCAGATATTATGTTTAACTCTACCATTGTCTATGAAATGAATATTCTCAAAAAATATGTCAAGCCATTATTGGAAGATATAGCAAGTGACAGCCCAGTCTTTGCCGAAGCTAATCGACTTTTAAAAACATTAAAATTCTTCAAACCTATTACTGATAAATATATTCCTAAAAATTCTATCATTAAAGAATTTATCGGCGGCAGCTGTTTTGAAAATTAATTAATTCAATCACAACTAAAAAAAGCAGTCCAGTTGGACTGCTTTAAGCTCTCTACTTAGGATTAGCCGGCTCAATATTAATACTCTTACCTTTAATTTGATTATTCTTCATAACTTGTAGTACCTCTTTAGCATACTCACGCGGCACTTCAACAAAGGCAAAATTATCATAAATATCAATTAATCCTACTAAATCACCAGAAATACTAGTCTCTCCAGCTATAGCTCCTACAATATCTCCTGGTCGTACATGTTTTTTCTTACCAATATTGATAAAGAGACGTACCATACCAAACTCTGCTCCAGTATCACCGAAATCTTCAACTTTCTCATTCTCTGCTGCTAACTGTTGCTCATCTTCAAAAGCAAATCGCAATAAAGCTGCTGCAACTTCAATCGAAGTATAATCTTCACCGATTAAGTCCTCAATTAATTTAACCTCTTTAGTTAATTGATCTTGCTCTAACATCTCTGTTACATCTTCTAATAGTAGATTCATCTTAATTTCTTCGATATCACTTGCTGATGGCACCTGCTCTCGTTTAATCTTCGTCTTAGTATACTTCTGAATGCTCTTTAATTTATAAATTTCTTTACCAGAAACAAAAGTGAAAGCACGACCCTTTCTACCTGCTCGTCCTGTACGTCCAATACGATGTACATAGTACTCTTCATCCTGTGGTACATCATAATTAAAGACCATCTCAATATCATTAATATCAATTCCGCGAGCTGCTACATCAGTAGCTACCAAAACTTCTACTGTTCCATTTTTAAACTTCTTCATCACCCGATCACGCTGCGGCTGTTTCATTCCACCGTGTAGACTATCGACAAAATAACCACGCGCTTGAAGTTGAATAGCTAGTTCATCAACCTGCTTTCTTGTATTACAGAAGACTAAAGCTAACTTAGGATCATACATATCAATTAATCGCGATAGACTCTCTAATTTATCCTTTCTTTTCACCTCAAAGTAGGCTTGTTCAATATTAGGTACTGTTAACTTCTTATGAACTACTTTAATTATCTCTGGATTATTTTGATACTGTTTGCGTAAGGACAGAATTGACTGCGGCATAGTAGCTGAGAAGAAGACAGTCTGTCTTGGGCCTTCAACTCCCTTTAAGATTGTCTCAATATCATCTCTAAAACCCATATTTAACATCTCATCTGCTTCATCTAAAACAACCATCTCTAGCTTATCTAACTTTAAAGTACCGCGTCGCATATGATCCATTGTACGCCCCGGAGTACCAATTACAATCTGTACCCCTTTATTTAATGCTCTAATTTGACGCTTAATCGATTGTCCTCCATAAACAGGTAACGTCTTAACTTGCTTCTTATACTTAGCTAATCTTCTAATCTCTTCAGAGACCTGAATAGCTAATTCACGTGTGGGACATAAGATTAAGACCTGAACATTCTTACTCTCTTCATCTATCTGTTCTAAGATAGGAATTCCAAAAGCAGCAGTCTTACCAGTTCCTGTTTGGGCTTGACCAATCACATCTCTGCCTTGAAGTAAATAAGGGATTGCCTGTGATTGAATTGGCGTAGCTTCCTCAAACCCCATATCTTCGACTGCTCGCTTAATTTCTGTAGATAAATTTAACTCTTCAAACTTCTTTTTTTCCATATAAATTTTCACTTCCCTTTTAATGATTACCTTATTATTGTAACATAGTTTATACTAAATTACTAATCATATTACCAATTAATCAAATTAAAGCTAATAGAACAAGAAAAAGAGACAGCCTAAATAGCTGCCTCTTAATTAATAACTACTATCTATTATTAGGATTCCATTCTTGCCATACCTGTCCTACTAAGTCTGAACCAGGAGTTAATGTTTTAGCTCCCGGAGTCCAGCCTGCTGGTGTAGCTTCTCCAGTCTTGCGATGATGTTGATAAGCTTTCAGCTGTCTAATTAATTCATCAGCATTACGACCAACTGGATCAGTTAAAATCTCTTGTGCTTGAATTACACCATCAGGATCAATAATAAATCTACCTCTTACATGAACTCCATTATTCTCATCATAAACTCCATACTTCTTACCAATCTCAGCCGTTGGATCAGCAACCATCGGGAAAGGAATACCGCCATCAACCATTTTAGATAATTCCTCTTTCTCCCAAATTTTATGCACAAATACCTTATCAGTACTAACAGATAAAACATTAACTCCTAACTCTTGTAGCTTATCATACTTATCAGCAACTGCTGATAATTCTGTAGGTCATACAAATGTAAAATCAGCGGGATAAAAACATAATACTAACCATTCATCTTCATAATCAGATAACTGTACCTCTTCAAAGTCATCATCAATCAATGCAGTCCCTTTGAAATCTGGAGCTTTAACACCTACTTGAGCCTGCTTAGTTACTCCACTATCCTTTGTCTCCAAAACTTTTGCTTCTACTTCTTTTTCTTGGTTCTTACCTTCTCGACCTGCTGGGTCAATACACGGAGCCATAAATAATCCCCCTTTGATTATTAGTAATGTTTACTAATTATATTATATTATAATAAGCAAATGATTACAAATTTATTTTATTGAATCATAATATAAGATTAAATTATAGCTCCGCAAGAATAAATAAATTATAAAATTTGAGCCATTAACTGCTTAGAACTCAAATTAGAATCAGTATTATTAATAAACTTTAGTCGCTGTAAAACAGTAGTTTCATTAAATGGTTTAAGTATATAATCAACTACTCCAAGCTGTAGCGCCTTTCTAATTGTATTCAATCTATCATCCTCACTAATCATTACAGTAGGAATATTAAGCTTGCTATCTTTAATATATTCTAATACTGCAAAACCACTATCCTGCCCTAAACAGACATCTAAAATAATTAAATCAATCTCATCTAAAGAAATATCGGGAGAGAAAGTATCATTTCTAATCTGCTCTAATTTTACTGCTTCATAAACTTGATACCCTTCTTTTTCCAACACCAACTTCAATCTTGACCTTACAATACAAGAATAATCACAAACCAACACTTTAAACATTTATTTCACCTCTAATATAAGATAGATCAATCTTATACCTTTCATTACTTGTTTAAATTAAGTATACCATCATAATTTCACCAAGTAATTAAATGAATATTAATTCTATGTTAAAAATCATTAACCAATGATAAAATATACTTATGATCTACTATAAAAAAGCTACAATTTCTTAGAATGAAATAGGTTATCATGCTCTACTTCTACTATAATTTGATCATTAATCGAACTATGCTCTATCTCCCGCTCTACTTCTTGTAAAAATAGTGGTAATTGATCAAAAATTAGATTAAAGTGTTTAACTGCTAGCGGACAGAATTGATCTCCTATATGATCATTAATCTCATGATAAGCATACTCTAAATCTTGAGCTCGACGATATGCTCGATTAGAAGTAATAGCATCAAAAGCATCTGCTACTGTAATTATACGAGAAGCCAAAGGAATATCTTCTCCTTGTAAACCGCTAGGATATCCCAAACCATCATATCGTTCATGATGATGAAGAACAATATCTGATATTGATTCAAAAACAGGAACCTTATATAAGATATCATGACCAATTACGGGATGAGCCTGCATTTCTTTCATTTCTCGATCATTTAACCGCCCAGGTTTATTGAGTACATTATCTGCCACCCCTACTTTACCAATATCATGTAAATGAGCTGCCTGATGAATTAACTCTACATCATTATCAGTTAATCCCATATTTTGAGCAATAATCGTAGCTAACTTAGCAACTCGCCAAGAATGTTGAAAGGTATACTTATCTCTTACATTTAAAGTTGCCACTAATGTTTCAATTACATCATGAATTTCCACCTGCTTAGTAGTCTCTAGCCGATGAGGAAGCATCTTAATAA
Source organism: Bacillota bacterium (assembly GCA_051745835.1). Taxonomy (GTDB): domain Bacteria; phylum Bacillota; class Halanaerobiia; order Halobacteroidales; family Acetohalobiaceae; genus JBNJEL01. The sequence goes on along the minus strand of JBNJEL010000005.1, from coordinate 20,689 downwards.
TCACCTTCCTCCCTCTTATCCTCATCTGCTAACTGCTCTGTTAAATCAGTACTACAACCTTCACAACCAGCACAATGATCACCATCTTTATACTTCTTAATTACTAAATAAAGAACACCAATAAAGATAACTGCTGCTATTAAATTACTAACCATTACTTTCACCTCTTAAATCATATTTTATGAGATTACTATATTTAAAATTAGTATTGAATTTGAAAATCATTATCATTAATAATCAAAAAAATAAATTCCGCCCAGTCACTTTCTATCTAATTGAAAATTAATCTCAATTAATTATACTAATAACTAGCCAGAATGTCAAGTAAAAAATGGTAATTAAAATCTTTATTACTAAAAACAAAACTCATCTCCTACTTGAGCTAATTCTACTCGCTCGTTAAATCTTTTAATCATCATCTTTACCGCAGTAGTTCCAGTACAGTGCAGAGGTACTAACTGTTCAAACTCTAATGCTGCTAAATACTCAATTGTCTCTTCAATTCTGTTCAACGAAGCATTAACTAAGTGCATCCCGCCCATAATTGTTCTTATTCTCTGTCCAGAAAACTCTTTTTGAATGTAATCTAAAGTATTGATAACTCCTGCGTGAGTACAAGAAAGTAAGATAACCAAACCAGTGTCAGTCTTCAGTACAAGAGATTGGTCATCAATAAAATTATCAGGCTTAATCTCTCCTGCTAAGTCCTTCTTAAACTTCGGAGGAATAGTTTCTTGTTTATTCTTTCTAGGAATCTCCCCAGTTAAGTATAGAGCTTCTTCAACAGCAGTTAACTCTGTTATTGGTGTAAAGTTCTCTATTTCTTCTCGACTAATATCTATTCCGGAAAACTTTAATTTATTATCCGTTTGAGAATATTTAGGAGTAAAGAGTTCGGGATGACCATAGACCGAAATCTGAGGTTGATAACTTAAAATATCCTGTAATCCATTAGTATGATCATAATGGCCGTGGCTAAGTAAAATACCATCTAACTGATCAACTGAAATTCCTAACTGCTTAAGATTATTCAGTAATACCATCCCTTGGCCTGTATCCAGTAGATACTGCTTATCGTGATAAGTAATTAAGTAAGCAAGTCCATGTTCAGCTAATAGATCACTACCTCCTACTCTATTCTCTACTATTAACTTAATCTTCAATTCAATACCTCCCCTTGCTGCTTAAATTTAAATACTAAATCACCTTGATTAACTTCTAATATACGAGCTACTAGATTACATTTAGCCTTTAAAAGAAAAAAGATCGGTGCTTGAGCTAAAGATAATCCTTCTAAATTACCTTGCCCTTTACTTAAAATTATATCTGCCATCTTAAACTCCTGCTTAAATTGCTGGGTCGCCTGTTTAAGTACGGTTCCTGGTGTCTTACAACCACTCGAGATTAACTCACTAACCTGATCTAAACCTACTTCTTTAGCCTCTTGAATAGTTACATCATTTAAAACAGGAGCTGCTCGGGTAGCATAAATAATTTCCACTTGATACTGGTGTAATTCTTCTATTAATAATTTATCAAATATAGCTTCGCCGGTATTATCACCGAGTATTAAAATTTTATCCGCTCGCGCCAACTGTTCTTTAAATATAGCAACATCATCAACAATAAATTTACAATCCATAGCTTTTTTAACTTCTTCAGCCACATCAACCTCAGCAAAGAGTCCCGCATCAATCGCATTACCAGTAGCTGCCATAATCAAAGCTGTCTGTAATGAATCATCAGCTGCTGTGATTAATTCTTTAACTGCAGGATAAACTCCCTTAGCTAACTCTAAATGTCTTTGTTTAAACTCCTGATAAGGATCAGCCACACCAGTTTGTTTCTTAATTAACTGCTGAACTTGACCAACAATTTCAGGTGCCTTCTTTTCAGCTTCTAACTGCGGTATGAGTTGAGCATATTGATTAATAACCTCTCTAATTAATTCTTGATTATTAGTTACCATTCTACAAGATTCCAGAGTCTGGCGCATAATACAGGGCAGACAGTCTAATCTTAAATCCATAACTCTTACCTCCTCAAGATACTACATTAATTAAACCCAATTTGTAAGTATTATAACTTAATTATGAACATAAGTCAATTAATTGATTGTTAAGTAGTAGAATAAAAAACAGGCAGAACAGAAAGACTACTTAATAACTATTATCATACTAGAGGAGGTGTGCTTAGATTAAATTTTATCAACAGCAGGTTACAGATGTACTAGATGAACTTAATAGCGACCAACAAGGTCTATCTAATCAAGAAGCTAACAAGAGACTAAAAGAGTACGGCACTAATGACTTAAAGACTAAACATGGCACGCCCAAGTGGGTGCTATTCTTATTGCAGTTTAAAGATGTATTAACTATCATGTTAGTAGTAGCTTCCGGTATGTCACTACTTATTCAAAACTACCGCGATGCTTTTGTAATGCTAGCTATCATTGTAATTAATGTAATCATCGGTTTCTTACAGGAGTTCAAAGCTGAAAAAATTATGGCATCACTTAAAGAGTTGGTTCAATCTCCAGCTAAGGTCTATCGTGAAGGTGAAATACAAGAAATAGCCCAGCTAAACTTAGTACCCGGCGATATAATTAGTCTTGAAGAAGGAGATAAGATTCCGGCTGATATTCGCATTATTGAATCTTATAATCTTAGAACTAATGATGTTGCCCTTACCGGTGAGTCGATGCCCCAAGAAAAACACAGCAACCAAATTAGTGAAGAACGTTCTCTAGCTGACCGCGATAATATGGCTTATATGGGAACTAATGTTGCTTCTGGTTCAGCAAAAGGAGTAGTTATTGCCACAGGAGAAGAGACAGAGATGGGTAAGATTGCTTCTATGACCCAAGAAGAAGAAAAGTCTAAATCTCCGCTCCAAGAAGAATTAGAAGTAGTTGCGAACCGCTTAGCTATCTTTTCTATAATTATCGGTATTCTACTATTTGGAGTTAGTATCTACCGGGGACTTAATCTCTACTATGCTTTAATCTACGGTTTAGGTGTTACAGTAGCTATTGTTCCTCAAGCTCTACCAATGCAAATTACAGTTGCTCTCTCGCAAGGTGTTTCCCGCATGTCAGAGAAGAATGCCGTAGTTAAAAAATTATCCTCAGTAGAAACTCTAGGTTCGACCAACATTATCTCTACTGATAAGACCGGTACCTTAACTAAAAATGAAATGACCGTTAAACGGGTTTGGTTTAATGAACAAGAATATGAAATTACCGGACTAGGCTATAAGCCTGAAGGAGATATCTTAGCTCCTGATGGTAACCCACTCAGTGAAGAAGAGAAAGAAGAGTTAGAACTACTATTCGATGCGGGAACGATGGCTTCCAATGCCGAAATTCATCCTCCTGATGAAGAACACTCTAACTGGTATCCAATCGGCGACCCTACTGAAGCAGCCTTAATTACGCTATCTACTAAGTTAGGTACTCGATCACCTAATGAGGACGAAGAGAATCCAGAATTACATGAATTTAGCTTCGATTCAGAACGCAAACGAATGAGTTCCATCCGTCAAATCGAAGATCAAGAGATTTTAACAATGAAAGGTGCTCTTAACAGTATCCTCTCAATCACTAAGCATATCTACAAAGATGGTGAGAAAAAAGAGATTACTGAGCAAGATAAGGAAGAACTGCGCCAGCTTAATCAAGAATACTCCAATCAAGCTCTGCGTGTCTTAGCAATCGCTTACCGCAAATTAGGAGCTGACGAAACTGATTATGTAATTGATAAGATCGAAAGTAATGTAGTCTTTTTAGGATTAGTGGCGATGATCGATCCGCCTAAAGAAGGGGTTAAAGAAGCAATCGCTGATGCTCATCAAGCACAGATTAATACCTATATTATGACTGGCGATCATGCTGTTACTGCCCAAGCAATCGCCGAAGAGATTAACCTCGGCAGTAAAAAAGAGATGGCGGTAATTACTAGCCAAGAGTTAGGAGAATTATCTGACCAGGAACTAAAAGCAGAAATGGAGCAAGATCAATCACTTATCTTCTCCCGCGTCTCACCGGAGGATAAGTTAAGAATTGTTAAGAACTTAAAAGAACAGGAACAGATTGTAGCAGTTACTGGAGATGGTGTTAATGATGCTCCGGCATTAAAGAGTGCTCATATTGGTGTTGCTATGGGAGAGATGGGCACTGATGTCTCTAAAGAAGCAGCCGAAATGATTCTACTTGATGATAGCTATCCAACCTTAGTTCATGCAATCAAAGAAGGTAGAACTATCTATAATAATCTCAAAAAGACTGTACTAGCTAACTTAACTAGTAATGGAGCTGAATTATCAATTGTACTATTAGGATTAGTAGGAGCTGCTTTTCTAGACTGGCCAATTCCTATTTTAGCAATTCAGATTCTATCAGTCGACCTATTAGCAGAGATTCTACCTCTAACTGCTCTAACCTTTGACCCTGGATCGGAAAAGTTGATGACCAAACCACCACGCAGCCGTGATGAACATATTATCAACCAGAAATCAACTAGCGAGGTACTATTTTTAGGGGTTCTCATGGGCAGCTTAGCCTTTATCAATTATGGACTATTTGTCAGTGGAATAGAAGGTAGTATAACAGAAAATCACCCGCTCTATCCGCGGGCTACTACTATTACCTACTTAACAATTGTTGTCTGCCAATTGCTTAATATCCTATCCCACCGCTATAAGTACCAGAGTCTATTTAACCAGAATCTCTTTAATAATAATAAGATGACCTTCTCTATTATTCTCTCAATTATCCTCGTCTTAATTGTAGTCTATCTACCGGGACTAAACACTTATCTAGACTTCACTCCAGTTCCGCTTAGTGACTGGATTAAAGTATTAACTGCTGGCGGTATCTTTCTAGCAGCTTTTGAAGGAATTAAATGGTATAAACGTTCTAAAATCTAAATTAAAGAATAAAAGTGGAAGCACTATTTAACTGCTTCCACTCCTCTTTATAATTATATAGTTAACTTACTTATTGAGCAAAGAACCATAAAACTCTACTCTAATTTAGATAAATCAGATCATACACTATCATCTAACTAAAAAGAGGATAATCTATCTTAGAGTATCCTCCAGTATTTACTACTTAAGTTCAGCAATAATCTTCTCTACCTGTTTGCGATCTGTTAAGTAGATAAATGAGTTTTTTAATTTAGCTTCTACTTCAGCAGCAGATAATAGCCCCTGAGCTAAAGCATTAAGCCAAGCAGCAGACTGTGACTTAATTAATCTCTCTTTTGATTGATAAATTTCCAATAATAGTGAAAATAAATTGGTTCTCTGACGCAGTTGATACTTTTGATGATAATCTTCAGCTTGATAGAACTTATCCAATGCTTCTAAAGCCGTCTTTTCTGCTTCCTTCTCAGCTAAAAACTCTGCTGCCTCATCTTGCTGCTTAGGGTTATCATAGAGAATAATCGAGCGATACTGTAGAGTAGATGAACTATCAGCCGGCGTATGATTCTTCCAAAAAATTTCTAATAACTGACGATACTCTATCTTATCTGGATTATAGAGCAACTTAACTGTTTCAGTGTGATCCTTAATCTGTTTATAAGTAGGATTAGACTCACTACCTCCAGCATAACCAACCACTGTACTATAAATGCCATCTACCGCTCCAAAGATAGCATCCGGTCCCCAAAAACAGCCCATAGCCAAGTAAGCTTCCTGTAAAAACTCTAATGCTCCTGAGTTCATACAGTAACGCAGTCCTGTTGGCTGAGGGCCATCATTAAAAAGATGTCCTAAATGTCCACCACAACGACTACAGTGAACCTCTGTCCGTTGAGTAGCCAAACTATTATCTACCGCTGTAGCTACTACTCCTTCTTCAATTACATCCTTAAAACTAGGCCAGCCTGTACCCGACTTAAACTTATCAGTTGAGCTAAATAGTTGTTGACCACAAGCAGCACAGCTATAGATTCCCTTACGCTGACAGTCATAGTACTGATTATTGAAGGCAGGTTCAGTCCCCTCCTCTTTTAAGATACGATACTGATCTTCATTTAATACGCGCTGCCAAAAATCATCTCTTACTTCAATTGGATACTTACCATCTAATTTCATACTTCCACCTCCAACTATTAATCACTAATCTATCCGTTTGTGAAAATAAAAAAGTAGTGGTCTAACAATAGACCACTACGCACAATCTTATCTATTTATTATAAACTCACCACTACATCTACTTAACCTTCACTATCTTCTTCTAGAGCAGTAATTTCACCTTCAGCAAATAAGAACTCACGCATATACTCATCCCACTGTGGATAATTTCTGCGTAACCATTCTAAACCCATGCAGGCATGTTCGATCTCTTCGTCACGATTATGCTCTACTATTGCCTTTAATGATTGATCATTAGTAACAGCTGCTCGTTGATTATACCAATCTACCGCTTCTAACTCCTCCATCACACTCTTAATCATGCGATGAAACTCTTTCGCCTCTTCAGGTAAATTATCTTCATGATACTCTCCCATAATTTTACCTCCTCTAGAATAGATTATATTTTAATTAGCAACTATTCCTGTTTATTAGTATAGTAAAAATTAACAACAGTGTCAACCTATAATCATAATTACTTTACCAAAGCCCGTTTTAAATTAGCTAAGTTTTCGTGCATTATTGAGAAGTAATCTGCTCCAGACTCTTGTTCTGCATTAGTTAAACCGGCTATTGGATTAAGAGTTAATACTTCTAAGTCAGCTTCATTAGCTAAAACATCAACTGTCCGTGGATTAGCTAGGGTTTCCATAAAGATATACTCTAAATTATGCTCTTTAGCTTGATTAATTAACCGTGATAGAGCTGCAGGAGATGGCTTATGATGCGCCGAAATTCCTGTAACTGCTAACTGTTTAAAGCCATATCGATCTCCTAAGTAACCAAAAGCAGAGTGAGATACTAAAATATACTCCTGATCTTTATTAGCTAAAGCTGTCTGAAACTCTTTATCTAGCTTATTTATGCGTTCTGTAAAATCTTGATATCTATTCTGATAGAACTCGCTGTGCTCTTGATCTAACTGACTAAACTTTTCAGTCATCTGTTGAGCAATCTGTTTCATATTTAATGGATCTAACCAGATATGAGGATCATAACTAGTATGATCTATGTCAGCTTCTTTATGATCTTCTTCATGAGCTTCTTGATGATCATGACCGGTATGAGCAGTCGAATCTAACTCCTCACTGCGATGATTATTTTTAAATTTACGTAAGTTTACCCCTTCACTCACTCGTACTGTCTCCACTCCAGTTGCTGATAGATTATCAACAGCTTTATCAGCCCAAGACTCTAAACCAAGACCTACATAAAAGAAGATATCTGCTTGCTCTAACTTAGCCATCTTCTGTGCTGAAGGCTTATAACCATGTAACTCTGTACCATTAGGCACTACTAACCTTACGTCTAACTTATCTCCAGCAATCCGGTTGGCAACTTCATATAACGGGTAGACACTAGTATATATTACTTCCCTTTTATCTGCATCACTCTCTACTTTATCTTGTTCTAAAAACCACCACGCATTAGTTAAACTACTAATACTAAAGACCATAATCAACACTACAACAATTACTAACTTACGATTCATTAATCATCCCTCCTACTTTAATGTTAAATGCAAATGATTTGCATTTAACAATATACTACCATAATATTACAAATAAATCAACTATTCACTTCTTACTTGCAAATTCAATCTTTTTATGTTATTATATTCACATGTATTGAAAGTGATGATCTTAGTGATCATATTTTGGGGGATATGATTATTAAATCATCATTAATTTAATTTTCAAAAAATTAAAACATAAGGAGGAATTAATCATGAATGAAGAAAAGAGTTTCTTAGACGACTTCTTTAAGATTTCAGAAAGAGGATCTGACATCAAGACTGAAATCCTAGCTGGTATTACTACCTTTATGGCAATTGCCTACTTATTAATGGTCTTACCTAATCTATACTCCTTAAGTGATATTCCAAGTATGCAGGGAATGCCTTATGGACCTACACAGGTAGGAGTAACCTTAGCAATTGCTGTTACTACTATCTTAATGGGATTATTAGGTAACTTTCCGATTACAGTTATCCCCGGCTTAGGTTTAGCAGCTTACTTTGCTTTTGGAGTATTAGCTACAGGTGTTAGTTGGCAAGTAGCTTTAGGAGCAGTCTTTATTGCCGGACTAATCATCTTAGCTTTAACTCTAATGAATGCTCTAAATCTAATTATTAATGCTGTCCCAGAGGTTCTTAAATCATCTATTACCGCTGGTATCGGTCTCTTTATTGCTTTTGTCGGATTTAAGAATGCTGGAATTGTAGTTTCAGACTCATCTACCTATGTCGCTTTAGGTGACCTTTCAAGTGCCGGAGTCTTAGTATCAATCTTTGGCTTCTTCTTAACTTGTTATCTCTTCTATAAACAAGTTACCGGCTCAATTCTATTAGGAGTAATTATCACTACAATTGTCGCTATGTTCACTGGTGTTACTCCGCCGCCAACAGGTATTAATAGCTTCATCAACACTAGTATTCCTAGTCCAGTAGGTGTAGTTGGCGAATTAGATATTTTCGGCGCATTTAAAATAAGTATGATACCAATTATCCTCTCATTTACCTTTGTTAGTATCTTCGAAAATGTTGGTGTCTTAATCGGTACCTGTAAACAAGCAGGCTTAGTTGATGATGATGGTAATCTACCAGAAGCTAAAAAAGGTTTAATTGCTAGTTCTACCGGTACTATCTTATCCGGTATCTTAGGCGGTAGTCCTTTTGCACCGGCTGTCGAAAATGCTGCTGGTGTTGCTGAAGGTGGACGTACAGGGCTTACAGCTGTTACTACCGGATTACTATTCTTAGCTTCATTAGTCTTACTACCAGCAACTAAGTTAGTTCCTAGTGTTGCCACAGCTCCAGTTTTGATCTTAGTTGGTGTTTTAATGATGGGAAGTGCATCTGAAATTGATTTCAATAATCTATCTGATGCTGTACCTGCCTTCATTACTATTATACTAATGCCGCTAACATTTGGGATTGCTGAAGGTATCGCATTAGGTTTTATCACTTACACAGTCTTTAAATTAATCATCGGTGAAACTGATGAAATTCACCCTGTCATGTATGTCTTAACACTAATCTTTATCCTTAACTATGTACTAAAGTATACTCTATAATCAAGTAACTAATTAATCAGTTAATCTATTAAATTTAAGTTGTTGGATAACTAACAGTTAATATTAGTTTTATTGAATTTAAAACTAACCCCAAAAATTAACCCCCATAAAAAATAGTTATCCAACAACTCACTAAAACAATCAATTATATAAAAATAAAGAAACCTCAGCTGGTCAGATTTACTCTTAAACGAGTGAAAATCTGCCATCCTGAGGTTTCTTCTATGGCTTAAATACAGTTAAACTGTATTAACACCCTCGGACCTCCCAACTAATTTTGCTAAAAGAAGACAGAGTACTCCCTTAGCTGATTACAAGTTAGGTAACCTTGAGTGTCTTCACTCGTAGTCAAGTAGTTTACGGCCACTTGGTAGAGACTTTCGGTCCATATTACCGAACTTATACGAGCCTTTATTTAATTATAATCTGATTAAGATCAACTATGCAGCTGAATAATCATAAAATCCTTATATTGTACTATTAAACACAAAGCTTAATTCTCCTGCAAAAAAGTTATTTTTTCTTACTTAAAATATCTTCCACTATCTTTTCCACATCAAATCCAAAGTGCTTAGCAACTTCTGCACCAGATCCACTTGCTCCAAAGGTAGTCATATCTACAACATGATGCTTATCACCTAATAACTGATACCAACCTTGGCTAACTCCCGCTTCCATAACTACTCGTAGCGCTTGTGAAGAACCTAATACTTGATTGACATAATCCTGCCCCTGCGCTATAAACTGCTCACGGCTAGGCACAGAAACAACTCGCACTGCTTCTCCCTTAGCTTCTAACTGCTTGGCTACTGCTGTTGCTAATGAAACTTCACTACCACTAGCAATTAAAGTAATTTCAGGCTGATCATGCTCTTTAACTACATAACCACCCTTATCAAACTCTGTTAAGCCATTATCGCGCTCGATAGCTGGTAAGTTCTGACGAGTTAAGACTAAAGCGGTTGGACCCTCAGTCCGTTCCATAGCTTTAACCCACGCTGCCTTAGCTTCTTCAGCATCAGCTGGTCTAATCACCTCTAAGTTCGGGATTAAACGTAATGATTCTGTATGTTCAATTGGCTGATGGGTTGGTCCATCTTCACCAACATAGATCGAATCATGAGTTAAGACATAGACTACTGGCTGCTTCATTAAAGCTGCCATTCTAATTGCTGCCTTAAAGTAATCAGTAAAGACATGGAAGGTTGCTACAAATGGTCTTAAACCGCCGTGTAAAGAGATTCCATTAGCAATTGCTCCCATAGCATGCTCACGAACACCAAATCTAAAGTTACGTCCACTATAATTATCCTGTTGAATCTCACCATACTTATCTAAATAGGTCTTATTCGATGGCGCTAAGTCTGCTGAACCGCCAACTAGATAAGGAACTTGATCAGCAATCTCTCTTAAAGTAGCTCCTGCTGCCTTTCGAGTAGCTATTGGAGTTTCGATCTCTAAATCATTAACTAAATCTTTTAAGTCAGCTGGTAGTTCTAACTGAGCTGCCTGATCCCATTTAGCCTTCAATTCTGGATTAGCTTCTGCCCACTGAGCAAATTTTTGATCCCACTCTTCGTTAGCTTCTTTTAGCTCAGCGGCCTTCTTAGCTTTAAACTCCTTAACTTCCTCTGGAATATAGAACTTTTCCTCAGTTGGAAAGCCTAAGTTTTCCTTTAAACCTTTAATCTCTTCATCGCCTAATGGAGCACCATGAGCTGCACTAGTTCCTGCCTTAGTTGGTGCACCCCAAGCAATCTCTGTATTAGCTACTATCAATGTGGGACGATCTTCTACTTCCTTAGCTTTAGCAATAGCTGAACGTAATGCATCTAAATCATGTCCATCTACAGTTTCGATTACATGCCAATCATAAGCCTCAAAGCGTGCTGCCACATCTTCAGTAAAGGTTAGATCAGTATCACCAGCAATTGAAATCTGATTATCATCATAGATAGCAATTAACTTACCTAAACCTAAGTGTCCGGCTAATGATGCTGCCTCACTGACTATTCCCTCCATCATACAGCCGTCACCGAGTAAAGTATAAGTATAGTGATCTACAATCTCAAACTCGTCTGTATTATACTCTGCTGCTAACTTCCGTTCTGAAACTGCCATACCTACTGCGTTAGCAAAACCTTGTCCTAGTGGTCCGGTAGTTGTCTCTACCCCTGGCGTATCTTCATACTCTGGATGTCCCGGCGTCTTAGAACCTAACTGTCTAAAATTCTTTAAATCCTCTACAGATAAGTCATAACCAGTTAAATGAAGCAGAGAATAAAGTAACATCGAACCATGTCCTGCTGACAGAACGAAACGATCTCTATCAGCCCACTCTGGATTATCAGGATTGTGATCCATTACTTCATTAAATAGTACAGTTCCTATCTCCGCACATCCTAATGGTAAACCAGGATGTCCTGACTGCGCTGCTTGAATACTATCGGCAGATAAACCTCGTACAGTATTAGCTACTAACTCTAACAATTTAAGTGCCTCCTTTTAATTATAAAGTACCCTAGTCGTCAATTAATTACACTTACTTCGCTCTACTATTATTACCCATTATTTATCTTACCATAGAAGTAATCTTTTGTGTAGATTTTAAGCTAAATAAATCATATAATCCAGATATTTGCCTGCTATTCTAACAGTTTATACTGGGATTGATAAAAAATACTAAATTTCAAATTGCTCTGTTAACTTCTGCAACTCTTCTGCCATCGAAGCTAATTCTTGAGAGGAATGACTTATCTCCGCAGACATAGTACTAATATCATGAGATGAATCATGTAGCTGTTCACTATGCTCTGCTAAGTCCTGGGTAGCTGTCGCCGTCTGCTCTATCTGTTTAGTCGTTTCTGCAGTTGAACTCTCTATCTCACTAAAGACCTCTCCAGTCTCCTCAGCAATTCTTTCACCTTGTTCTGCTATCTCTTGTACCTCCTGTATAGCCTCTAAACCAATCTCTGTCTTCTGCTGAGTTCTCTGCACTAAATTGGAAATCTTCTCTGTAGCCTCAGCTGTATCCTCAGCTAATCCTCTAATCTCCTCGGCAACTACTGCAAATCCTTGACCATATTCTCCTGCTCTAGCAGACTCAATTGCTGCATTTAAGGCTAATAGATTAGTCTGTTCAGCTATAGTAGTAATTAATTCTACTATTTGGCCAATCTCCTCTGAATTCTGATCTAACTCATTAATTACTTCTACAGTATCATCAACCGCTCTATTAATCTGTTGAATAATTCCAATTGTACTATCAATATTAGTGCTGCCAACTTGAGTCTGAGAATTTGATTCTTGAGCAAAACTAGTTACCTCTTCAGCACTAGCAGAGATCTCTTCAATACTAGCTGACATATCAGCAATTAATTGATTATTCTCTTCAATTGTAGCATTTCCTTCCTCAGCAGAAGCGGATAACTCTTCGCTGTAAGCTGATAATCGTTCGATATTATCTTTGATATCTATAATAATCTCTCTTAGTTCTCGTTTACTTTGATTAATTGCTGCTGCCATTTCTCCTAACTCATCATTACTCTCTACCTCTAACTTATAAGTTAAATCATTATTAGCTAATTCTTGTCTAAAATTAACCAGCGGTTTAGTAACTAACTTACTAATAGCCCTCCAACCACTAAAAGCAGCTACTCCTACCACCACTACTAATCCTAATAAGATCTTACGCAATAACTTATGTACCGGAGTAAGAATCTCTGTTCTATCTATTTCAGAGAGTAATGCCCAATGATGTCCTAAGATATCAACTGGTGTATAAGCACTGAATACTCTTGTGCCTCGGTAATCAGTAATTACATCTTCCCCCTCTTGTCCTTGCAAAGCTGACTTGACCGCTGGTGTATCAACTCTTCTACGCAAAATAGTACTCTGATTACTAAAGCGTGAGTCAGATCTCATAAGCTGATCCTTACCTACCAAATAACTCTCACCACTAGCTCCCATTCCGACCGACTGCTGCATAATCTGATCAATCTCTTCAATTGATAGCTGTAGTGCTATCACTCCTAATAGCTCTCCCCCTGATTTGATCGGAGCTCCAATAAATGCTGCCGCTTCTCCACTTGGCTGATAAATACTGAAATCAACTAATTTAATTTGACTGTGACCTGCTTGGTATACCTTAGCTAAACCAGACTCACTATACCTACCCGTTTGTAAGTTAGTTCCCAGCTCTGCCTCTTTAGCTGAAGAATAAATAACCTCACCTGCTCTATCTATTAAGAAGAGATCATAATAACCATAGGTAGTTATATACTCCTGTAATAACTCTTCAAATTTGCGTTGGACAGCTAAATATTCAGAACTATTAAGCCCTTTATCATAAGCTTGGTCAAATTCAACTAAGGAGTCCTTAATGAATGGATTAAGCGCTAATAACTTAATATCATTTCTCTTCTTTTGAAAGTAATCTTCAATTCGCTCCTTTTTAATCTCACGAATCGACTGTAGTTGATTCTTAGCCTGATTAATTAATAAATCAGAAGCCGTCCGATAAGCTAACAATGATAGCAACCCCACTCCCGCAATAATAATTGTAATAAATAAGATATTTAACTTCATACCAATACTTAAGTCCTTCTCCATTATCCCACCCCTTTTTAAGTAATCATCCTTGCTTAATTACATAAATACTTATGAATAGGTAATTGGGATAATGATAATAAATAAAAGTAAGCGGGAATAATCTCCCGCTTACTAGTTATCTTATCTAATTATTAGTTAACTTAAAGTAACTCTTTTCTTAATTCAGCTGGTGATTTGCTGCTTAAGTAAGCTAGTGGAATATCAAAGACAGTCTTAGCTCCACTGTCTCCTTCATTATTGAGACGATGTACTGCTCGAGCATAAGCTACTAATACACTAGCAGTAAATTCTGGGTTACTATCTAAGTTAAGAGAGAACTCAATAATTTGATTATTTTCTTTCTCTTCCCCAGTCTTAGCACTACGTAGTACAAATCCTCCGTGCGGCATCTGGGAGTGGTTTTCAGCTAACTCCTCTTCACTTACGAAGTTAACCGTAGTCTTATAATCTTCAAAGTAATTCGGCATAGTCTTAATCTCTTCTTCGATTCTATCCTGGTCAGCACCTTCTTCAGCTACTACATAACAGTCACGCAGATGCTTCTCTTTAGTACTTAAATCAGGTTCAGCCCCACTTCTTACCTGATCAATAGCATCTTCAATTGGGATTGTATACTGTACTGCATCTTTAACGCCATCAATTCTACGCACAGCATCAGAGTGACCTTGGCTAACACCACGACCCCAGAAAGTATAACCTTCACCTTGCGGCAAGATAGCTCCTGCTAACATTCGATTCATAGAGAATAGTCCTGGATCCCAACCGATACTAATTGCACTAACATTCCCATTCTCTTCTGCTATCTGATTCATCTCTGCATAATACTCTGGAATATTAGCGTGAGTATCAAAACTATCTACTGTATTAAACATCTCAGCAAACTGTGGTCCCTGTACCGGTAAGTCAGTAGCTGAACCACCACAGAGTAACATTACATCTATCTGATCTTGATAATCTTTAGCATCATCAACATTGACGACCTCCACTCCCGGCTCATTAACATCTAACGAATCCGCCGGTCGCCGCGTAAAGATTCCTACTAACTCTACATCTTCATTCTCTTTAATTGCAGCTTGGACACCTTTACCTAAGTTACCATAACCGACAATTCCAGCTTTAATCTTCTCCATAGCTAATCCCTCCATTAAAGTATTCTGTTTGTAAGTAATTTCACTTTATGAAAATTAATTTTATTCTCGACTAATAATATTTTATCAAAGAATTAAGCAAGTTTCTACCCCTATTTTAATATATTACTTACAGTGAACCTCCACCCCCAAATCCAAAATAAGATTTGGAGGTGGCTTCTAACTACTTCATATAGATTTAATTTCAATCTATATTACTAGGTTAGTTTGAAAGATGTTTGGTTTTTAAGTTTCCTCCTAAAACTTAGGATACCCTTAATCTTTCAGGAGTGTCCACAACTCCTATATCCCTAATCTGTTTTACCATTTCGGGAGTACCATTTTTAAGATACTTTCTCATTATATTTAGACTACCATTTACATCAGAGTTGATTATTTTATTACCAGTTTTGAAAAGTCCTCGTTTAATTCGTCTAGACTTATCATAGTCAGCTTTATTTAATTTTTCTTCATCTATTGCAGAGCAACCTGATGTATAGGCTTCATTAACAAAGACAACTTTAATTCCTTCTAATTTAGCTTTATATTCTATTAAATCTTTAAATCTTTGGATAGGAATTGCTACAAAGTGTTTATTGTTTGAATTGTTTTGCTTAATGCCTGCTATATCACCAATTACTATAGCATTTACATTATTTTTAGTTGCTAATTTAATCACCTTTCTACTAGCTTTATGAAGGTAATCAGCAACAAAGTTTCTTCTTTTTAATCTCAGGCTTCCAATTTGTTTGGTATCTTTGAATTGCTTACTACCTACTTGCCTCATTCTAATTTTTTGCAGTTTAGAAATTCTTTTATTATAGTATCTATTTTCTGATTTAATTACTTTCCCATCAATGATATAGCTTTCAGGATTATCTTTTAAAGTAACAGTCGCTAAATTATCCAAACCTAAATCTATAGCCATTACATTATCTCCTGAAGCATTTTCTTTTTCATTTACTTTATGAATAATGATTAAATACCAATCATCAGAGAGGTTATCTCTTTTTACCCTTATCTGTTGAAGATTGTTTTTTACGGAACGTCCTTTAGACGTGCAGAGATTATTTAAATTAACCAGGCTTTCAATTACTGGAGGTAACTGAAATTTAAGACTGTCCACCTGATATTTGTTTTTAATCTCCTTAGATAAGGACAAAAGAAGAGTGTCCTCTCTAACTCTAGTAGCTAGATTAGTAAAAATTATTTCACTTGGATTATTGTCTAAATACTTAAAATTAGGTGGTTTAGGCTGACCTTGATATTTGTTAGGACTACTATTATAATCCTCTATCGAGTTAAAGTAACTTTTCCAATCTTGAGCTAATTGTTTAAATAGTTGTTGTCTATTATGGCTGTGAAGGTAATCAGTATGCCAATTGTCCTTAAATCTATTCTCTAATCGAGTATAGACAGGTTTAATATCTTCATTATTTTTAATTTGATAGTTAACTGTATTATAGAGCTTTGAACAATGCCAACTTAATTCTCTAACTATTTCTAATTGTTTATGACTAAAATTAGGCTTGAACTTAAATGACAATTTCATATCTTTACACCTTCTTTCAAACTAATTTTATTATATCATACACTACTAGAACTTGCAAGTTTATTCTAGAAATGATATACTAAATTTGGAGGTGTTAATATGGCTTTAAAAAACAGAACTAAAGTAGGAACTAGTTTAAAAAATGAAGTTAATGAGAAATTAGAAAAATTACATCAAGCAACCAATATCCCTAAATCTAAATTGTTTGATGAAGCAATTGAGGATTTATACCAAAAGTACAAAGAGAATTTTAATTTCCAGATTGACTAAAAATTAAGATAGCCAATTCATCTCCATCCTAATCAAATTAAAGATTAGGATGGAATTTTCTTGGCTATCTTAGATAAAACAAGAGACAGGTGCAAAGACCTGTCCCTTTAATCTAACAGTAATTTAATTAGTAATTAATTAGCCTAAAAAGTTCTCCATATCATCTTCAACATCACTAATCCCGGAGATTCCAAATTTATCAACTAAAACATTAGCTACATTATCAGATAAAAAGCCAGGTAATGTAGGTCCTAACTTAATATCCTTAACTCCTAATGATAGTAATGCTAATAAGACTATTACTGCCTTCTGCTCATACCACGCTATATTATAAGAAATCGGCAGCTCATTAATATCATCTAAATCAAATGCTTCTTGAAGTTTCATTGCAATTACAGCTAGAGAGTAGGAGTCATTACATTGTCCAGCATCTAAGACCCGAGGAATACCGCCAATATCACCTAGATCTAACTTATTATATCTATACTTAGCACAGCCTGCTGTTAAGATTACTGTATCTTCCGGTAGCTCTTCAGCAAACTCAATATAGTACTCTCTGCTCTTCATGCGTCCATCACAGCCAGCCATCACAAAAAACTCACTAATGTCTCCATTCTTTACTGCTTCTACTACTTTATCAGCTAAATCTAAGACCTGATTATGAGCAAAGCCGCCAACTATACTACCCTCTTCAATCTCCTCTGGTGGCTGAGAATCTTTAGCTGCTTCTATAACTGGTGTAAAGTCCTTATGACCATTCTCATCCGCTGCAATATGAGTTGCTTCATCTAAACCTGCTGAACCAGTAGTAAAGATTTTGTCCTTATAAGAAGCATCATCACGAGGCGGCACAATACAGTTAGTAGTAAAGAGAATTGGACCATTAAATGATTCAAACTCCTCTTTTTGCTTCCACCATGAATTACCATAATTACCTACAAAGTGATCATACTTCTTAAAAGCAGGATAGTAATTAGCTGGTAACATCTCAGAGTGAGTATAAACGTCAACGCCTGTCCCTGCAGTCTGTTCTAAGAGCTCTTCCATATCCTTTAAGTCGTGTCCACTAATTAAGATAGCAGGATTATCTCTAGTACCGATATTGACCTCGGTAATCTCAGGATGACCGTAAGTCTCTGTATTAGCTTCATCTAACAGCGCCATAGCATTTACTCCATACTCACCTGTCTCGAGAGTAAGATTAACTAACTCATCAACAGACTTATTATCATCAGTCACAGCTCCTAAAGCACGCTGAATGAAGTCATAAATTTCTTGGTCTTCATAATCTAAATGAGCAGCATGCTGAGTATAAGCAGCCATACCTTTTAAGCCATAAGTAATCATCTCACGTAATGATCTAACATCTTCATCTTCTGTATCTAGAACGCCAACCTCTTGCGACTTAGCTACAAACTCATCCTCTGTACTGCCGCTCCAGACTGCACCACCAAATAGAGTGGACTCATCAAATTCAGCTCCTGCTTCCTCTGCTTTCTGCTTTGTCTTAGCTCGTAATTCTAAAGCTTCTTCGATTAACTCAATAAAGTCATTATTATCAAAATTAGCATTAGTAATTGTAGCAAATAGAGCATGATTAATGAATCGATCAACCTCTGGAGTTTCAGCACCTAACTCTTTAGCTTTAGTGCTATAGATGGAGATACCTTTAAGTAAGTAGATTAATAGATCCTGCAGATTAGCTGTCTTCTCCTGCTTACCACAGACTCCGCGTACTGTACAGCCCTCATTCTTAGCTGTTTCCTGACATTGATAACAGAACATTGACATTTAGTATCACTCTCCTCTTAGATATTTTTTACTTCTTAACTGCCTTATGTTAAATGTTGCATAAAAAAGTCATGTTTCCTTTAATTATATCAGCTATCTTTAATTATAGACTAATTAACACCTTATTTCTGTGACTATACTCACATAAGTGGTAAATTGTAATTTTAATTCTCTAACTAAACTATAAAATAAAAAATAGGTTCTGGAGATCCAGAACCTATCACTCTAAATTACAGCTTCATAACTAAAGTTACCATCTTCTAACTGTTGAAAGAAGTCAGCATAAGATAGATTAAATAACCGATCCTGCTTGTCAGTTAAATCTATTCCTTCTTGAATCAACTTCCCATAGACGCCTGCATTATCTATGGTACCTTGTAAGATGGCACCCTGTAATTTATTATCCTGTAGAATTAACTTCTGATACTTATCTTTACTCTTCTTAACCTTAACTTCATACTCCTCGCTATCTACTTCTATTAAACCATAAGTAATTGTTGCTAAGTCCATAAACTGCATCGAATTCTGCTGAGCAAAGTTATCATTCATACTCCTCTTAATGCCTGACATATTACAGGCAGCTGTCTGACCCTGCTTAACTGCTAGCGGCCAGATGGGAGTTAGGGTAAGTTCCTGGCTAAACTCTTCGCGGGACTGACTAACATCTCCCGCAGCATAGATCTGATCTAAATTAGTCTCCTGGAACTGATTAACTACTATTCCGTGCTCAATCTCTAACTCACTATTAGTTACTAAGTCTACATTAGGCTTAATCCCTGCTGCCACTACTACTAAATCTGTCTCCACCTCTCTACCATCTTGCAGTTTCAAACCTTGCACACTATCTCTTTCATTAACTACTACTTCACTAGCTGCAGAATTAGTCATAATTTTTATTCCTGCTGCACTAAATCTATCTCTATATCTTTGAGCTGCTGTCTGGTCTAATTGCTGAGGTAAGATATGATCTGCCATCTCTACAATCGTTACCTCAACCCCCAATTCATTTAAACCTACTGCTGCATCAATTCCTACCAAACCTGCACCAATAATGACAGCATGCTCAATCTCATCTGCTAACTCCTTAATAGCTATGGCATCTTCTAAATTACGCAGTCCTACTACTTCTTGAGCGCAGTCGAGATTATCGATAGGAGGGAAGAATGAACTAGCTCCGGTAGCAATTAGAAGATGATCATAACTTAACTCCCGATCAATATTAGTCTCTACAGTTTGTTGCTGCGGATTAACCTTAGTTACTGTTACCCCCTTCAGCCAGTCAATCTCATACTTACTAAAGAAGTCATCTCCCACAAACTTTAGCTCCTCTACCTCTCGCTGACCACTAATTAAGTGGTGTAACATACAACGGGAATAGATACGATCATCTTTAGAGATGACCTTAATCTCTGCCTGAGGATTTAACTTCCTTAATCTCTTCGCTGCACTTAATCCTGCGGCACTTGCTCCAATAATTAGATAATCCATTATGCACTCCCCTCCTCAACCTTAATTACTCTAATCGCTCCTGTTGGACAGGAATCGATACAAGCATAGCTCTCCTGCTCTTGACAGAGATCACACTTAAAGGCTACCTCATTAACTCGATCTTTAAAGACTAAGCCGTACGGACAGCTCATTACACACATCCAACAGCCAGCACACTTATCTTGATCAAGTGCAACTATGCCACTCTCTTCATCTTTAGTTAAGGCTTGTGACATACAGGCTGCTACACAATCCGGCTGATCACAGTGTCGACAGAAGAGCGGATAGTTAGCTGCTCCTCTATTCTGCTGTTCAATCTGATTAGCACTCTGGTGAGTAATATCTGTAACATCTAAATCAGCTATCTCAACTCCTGCCTGCTGCGCCATACAGGCTAAGACACAATTTTGACAGGCTTCACAACGATCACGATCAATATAGATCCGCTCCATAATCTCTCTCCTTTCTATTAGGCAGAGTAGCTTTGCTTGCTAGTAGTACTTAATCCTAATCCTGCTCTACGATCTACAATAATCTCTTCTAGTTTATCAGCGCTACTTATAACATCATCATCAATGATTAATCTACCGCCTGTAATCTCTGGTAACTGATCAGTTAGAGTATCAACAATTAAATC
>JBNJEL010000004.1:0-37995 GCA_051745835.1 Bacillota bacterium | reverse complement strand
GCTTAATAATATTACTGATTAAGTTCTCTATCTCATCAGCTGATCTAGCAGTCCGACTAGCTAAATTCCTAACCTCTGCTGCCACAACAGCAAAACCTTTACCATGTTCACCGGCTCTAGCTGCTTCTACTGCTGCATTTAAAGCTAATAAGTTAGTCTGAAAAGCTATATCATTAACAGTAGTAATTATATCAGCTATCTCATTACTACTAGCAGTAATCTCTGACATTGATTCCATCGTTTCATCTACTACTTGAGCTCCTTCTTCTACAGCACCTATTGTCTCATCAGCTATCTTGTCAGCATGTTCTGAGTTGCTAGCTACCCCTTGAATCGAAGAAGTAGTCTCTTCCATTGTAGCCGACACCTCTTCTAAAGAAGAAGCCTGCTCTTGCGTACGCTGAGATAAATCATGATTGCCATTGGCTATCTCACCAGCTCCATTATTAACATTAATACTAATCTCTTTAGCTTGAGATAAACAACTATTTAATTTCTGGTGCATATTATTTAAAGCATCAACCAAATCTCCTATTTCATCATTAAGATTAACTTCCAATAAATCAATATTCAATCTGCCTGCTGCAATACTTTGAGCAAAATCTTTAGCTGCTAAAACAGAATCTGTAATCTGCTTACTAATTAATAATCCTACTCCTAACCCAATTAAAATAGCAACAATAATTAAGATAGTTCCCGAACTCTTCATCAGGCTAACATAGCCCTCTCGTTTAGCAATTGCTCTACTCTTTTCTGATTTAAGATATTCTTGGTACTCATCGAAACTACTACGCACCTTAGCTAAACTACTGAGTGTCTCTTGGCGATATACTTCTAAAGCCAAATTCTTTCCTTGTTGAGAATCACTACCATATTGAGTCTTAATCTTTCTAATCTTATTAGCAGACTCATGTAATTGATGGTGGGGCCCTTCTATATCTTTAAGAACCATTCTAATCTGAGTCGGCAAATTTTTAAAGCGCTCTGAATTTAAGAAATTAAAATACCATGAACCAAATCCACATTCTCTATGATTTAACTCCCCACTAAATCTCTGCTCTTCCAATAAAGAATCAGCTAATAGACTCACCCAGTGTAGATGATCTATCTCCGCTTGTTTAATAAAGGTCTGCTCTGCTAAAATATCTTCTACCTCTTTATTGACATCTTGTACATTATTTAGACCATAAAAAGAAGCGACACCTAAAATAACCATCAAGACTAATACTACTCCAAAACCACCTAATAGCTTCTGCCGTAAAGTTAAGTTCATTGTTAACTAATCAACTCCTTTTTAAAAGAATATAAATAGCTTAATTTCACTATTCACTACCTAACTCTTCATCTGATTGATTAGAATCATCTATAATCTCCTCGGTATCAACAGATTTAGTAACTTTACTAACTGCTCTAAACTCTTCAAATGATAATAACTCTTCTAAATAGAGTAAGATTATCAGTCGTTCATCCAACCGAGCCATTCCTTTAATAAACCTAGTATCGACTTGAGAGCCAAAATCTAAATTAGCTTGAATATCCTCTTCCGAGAAACTAACCATATCTGATACCTCATCTACAATAACCCCAATAATCTTATCCTTAACTTCCAAAACAACAATCACTGTAAATTCATCATACTCACAAGTAGGTAGACTAAACTTCTTACGCAGATCAATGATTGGGATTACTTCACCCCGAAAATTAATCATACCTCTAATTACTTCTGGAGCATTAGGCATAGCTGTTGGTTCACGATAACGAATAATTTCTTGCACCTTTAAAACATCAACTCCATATTCTTCATCAACTACTTTAAAGGTTAAAAATTGATTCTCAGCAGATATGCTAGTCAACTGTTGATTTAAGATATTGACCGTATTATCATTCTCCATTTCTTTTCCCATTTTTTATTCCACCTTTCCTAATTAAGTATTTCTAACCTAAACTTTAAACTAATCTAAAACTTATCAAACTCATCAGCATCAAAGTTTTGATCCATTTCTGATTCTAAGTTACCAATACTCCCTTGCTGATTACCATCTGATTGTAGTTTATGCTCTTTTACATCAATCTGATTATCTAAATCTAAGTTAGAAGAGTTATAATCTTTGCTTCCTTCTGCTAAATTAAACTGCCCTACTACATTAGCCAAATTCTCTGCTTCTGCATCTAAGTTTTCACTAGAACTAGCAATCTCTTCTACTAAAGAAGCATTCTGTTGGGTTACTTGATCTAACTCTTCTACTGCTCCTTGAATCTGATTAGCTGCCGAAGAATTTTCCTCCATTGAAGTTGCTATCTCAGCAATAGTCTGGGAGGTTTGACGGCTATTCTCTATAATCTTCTCTAGTGACTGAGCTGTCTTTTCTACTAACTGATTACCCTCTTCTATCTGCCCAATAATACTGCTAATTAAATCATCAATTTCAGTAGCTGATTTAGCGGTCCGACTGGCTAAATTTCTTACCTCAGCTGCTACCACAGCAAAACCTTTACCATGTTCACCGGCTCTAGCTGCCTCTACTGCTGCATTTAAAGCTAATAGATTAGTCTGGAAAGCAATATCATTAACCGTAGTAATAATATCTGATATTTCCTTACTACTAGCAGTAATCTCTTGCATCGATTCTTTTGTTTCATCTACTACTTGTGAACCTTCTCGAACTGCTTCCATTGTCTGATTAGCTATCTGATCGGCCTGCCCAGAATTATTAGCTGCCTCTTGAATAGATGTAGTTGCCTCTTCCATTGTAGCAGCCATCTCCTCTAAAGATGAAGCCTGCTCTTGAGTACGCTGGGATAAATCCTGATTACCCTCTGCTAACTCATTAGCTCCATAATTAACATTAACTCCTATATCCTTAGCCTGTAATAGAGTCTCATTTAATCTACTCTTCATATTATTTAAGGCCGTGATTAAGCTACCGATTTCATCATCATTATTCGACTCAATATCTGCAATAGCAAAGTTGCCATCGGCTATCTGCCTAGCATACTCTTCTCCAGCTATCATAGGTTTTGTAATCATTCGCGTAATTAAAACTGCAAAAATAACCCCAATTATCGCCGCTATTAAAGCAGTAAATAATAAATTTCTAATAGCTCTATGCTCAGTTGTAATCATCTTTTCTGTATAGTGCTTAGCTAATGACTCTGTATTAGTAGCAATCTTAGCTCCTAAATCAACCATTATGTTTACCTGTTGGTCCTGCTGACTTTCCAACTTAGCAATCTGATTAAATTCTAATCTCCACTGTTCTAAATCAGTTAATATTTCTCTAATCTGTTTAGTTGTACTCCGCTGACCAACTGCCGACTCTAACTCTCTTAATTTAACCTCTGCTTGCTCGAAAGATTTAATAGTTGCCTGTACATGCTCTTCTTGCTGTTGATTCTTATTGGCATTAATTATAAATACTCGCTCATAATGACCAATATCATCAATATAAGATATCAGATCAGCAGCATACATAGAATTCTTTCTTTTTAAATCAATTAGACTCTCTGACTCATCTGTTGCTATAGAATTCTTTAACTCTTCTCTCACAGCTTCAACTACTGCATCAACCTGAGCAACAATCTCCTGCTCTTGAGTTACAAACTTCTTTCTATAATCCTGTTCTTGATAAGCCAGCTTAGCATACTTATCTGCTGTTGCTATATAATCATGCACTACAGAATTAATATTACTTACTTCTTGCTTACTACTACTAGCTTTAAGTTCACTAATTACGTGTTCAGCCTGTCCACTAACCTGATTTAATGATTGGCGGGCTACTTCCATCTGCTCACGAGTAGGATTACTTAAAAACTTCTGTTCTTGTAATCGGGCCTTACGCATCAAACTTACTATTTCATTTACTTCATTACTAATTATAGATTGATACCTTACTTCATCTAATCCACTATAACCTACATAAGATGTTACTATTCCAATCAGAATTAAAACTAAGAAACTAGCGCCTATCTTAACACCTAAATTCAAATCAAGTATTTTCTTAAGCATATTAATCCCCCCTTTGATAAGTTAACTTACTAACCTCCACTTACCTCATATACTTACAATACTAGACTTCTTTTTGATAAGTTGTCTTACCCACTGACTTCCACTTACCTTGCATCTGATCAGGACGAATAGATTCCGAATGGCCTAAGAATAGATAGCCTCCCGCACGAAGATGTTGATAGAACTTATTAATTATCTGTTGACGGGTCTGCTCTTGAAAATAGATAAATACATTACGACAGAAGATAAAATCTAACTGTGACTTAATAGGATAGTTAGCTTGATTGAGATTAGATCTCTTAAAGTAGATTAAATCCCTAAGCTCTTTCTTAACTTTAAAGAGACCTTGATTATCACCCTCGCCTAATAGGAAATACTTCTTTAACAACCTATGCGGGACTTTATCTACTCGTTGCTGACGATAGATACCTTGACTAGCTAACTTAAGTACCTCAGTATTAATATCAGTAGCCAATATCTTAATATCCCAATTATTTAAATTAAAATTTTCAGCTGATTTAATGGCTAAACTATAAGGCTCTTCACCACTAGAACATCCAGCACTCCAGCCACGAATCTTTTTATTATTGCTCTGCTTTATTTCAGGAAAGACCTCTGTTTCTAAAAACTCAAGATGATGTTTTTCTCGAAAGAAATGAGTAACATTAGTAGTTAGCGCATTAAATAATTCTACTAGCTCGGACTTATTATCAGTCAAATACTGATAATAGTCTTCAAAATTAGAGATATCCAACTTGCGAATTCGCTTAGATAACCGAGAATTAACCATTGCTTTCTTCTTAGCCGGTAGATTAACTCCAATCTCTTGATAGACAAGTTGACTTATCTTTTGAAACATTTTCTCACTTAGTTGATTAATCTTTAAATCCATTCACATCAGTCCTATAATTTATTTACCTTTGGGCCATGCTAATAATTGTAGCTATATCTAAAATCATAGCCACATTACCATCACCTAAGATTGCTGCTCCAGACATTCCTTCTACATAGGTATAATTATCTTCTAAACTCTTAATAACAGCCTGCTGCTGTCCTAAAATCTCATCTACTAATAGACATAGTTTATTGCCCTCATCGTGAACAATAATTACTATGCCTTCCGTAGGATCAGTAATATTAGCATCTAATCCCAAAATTTTATAGAGTCGAGCTAAAGTAATATACCTATCTCTAATTTTAACTAATTCACCTTTGCCTTCGATAGTTTTTAAGTGTTCTTTAGGGGGTTGGATAAATTCCACAATAGAGTTGAGAGGGATAATAAAGTACTCACCAGCAATCTTAACCTTCATTCCATCAATGATTGCTAGAGTTAGAGGAAGTTTTAATTTGAAAGTAGTCCCTTGCCCGGGCGTGCTAGAAATATTGATACTACCACGCAGTTTCTCAATATTACTCTTAACTACATCCATTCCTACTCCCCGCCCAGATACTTCAGTTATCTCTTGGGAAGTAGAAAAACCCGGCTCTAAGATTAAATTATAAATTTCACGGTCAGATAATTGGGCATCTTCTTTGACTATGCACTTTTCAACCGCCTTATCTAAGATCTTATCCTTATCTAAACCTTGACCATCATCACTAACTTCAATAATCACCTTACCTTCTTGGTGATAAGCATTTAGTTCTATCTTGCCTTGACGTGGCTTATCTGCTGCTTCTCTTTTAGCCGGTAGCTCAATACCGTGGTCGATAGAATTACGAATCATATGTTTTAATGGATCACCAATCTCTTCAATCACCGTCTTATCTAACTCAGTCTCCTTACCCTTAATTAGCAGCTCAATCTCTTTACCTACTTCTTGGGACAGATCCCTTACTAATCGCTTAAAGCGCAAGAAAGTATTACCAACCGGAATCATTCGCGTCTTCATTACATCTTCTTGGAGCGAGCGAATCTTCTTTGCCACCTCATCAAGAGCATTCATCATCTCAATATTGGTATCATCCATCCGATTAGTCACCAGCTCTCTTACTTTAGCTTGGCTAATTACTAACTCAGACATCGAATTCATCAAGCTCTCTAACTTATCAGCATCGACCTTAATTGTACTCTTCTCTTTAACTTTGCGACTCTTCTTCTGCTCCTTAACTACCTTCTCCACCTGCTGTTGGGAAACTTTGCCACTCTCTTCTAAAAATTGACCTAGCTTCTTTTGATGTTCTAGAGCATCTTCAATATCCTCTTCTGCTACAATTCCCCGCTCCACCAAAATTTCACCGGTTAATTTATCAGCTAAAGAGAGGTCAAGATCTTCATTAAAATTCTCTGTTACTCGATCTATCTCTACTTCATTATCAAACTCAATAAAGACAAAAATATCTTCTAATTCTTCAACTGATCTTTCCGTCTTAACTAAGAGTGTAATAGTTAGATGGCACTCTTCAGGATCTAAATCATAGACCTCAGGAATACGCGTTAAATTAATATTACTATCAATAATCTCCCCTAACTCTGCTAATTCCTCTAACAACATTAAAGGATCAGTACCTGTAGCAAATAATTCAGTATTAAACTCTAATCTAACCCGGTAGACCTCTTCGCCTGCAGCTGAGGCTGATCTATCTTTAGTTGGGACAGTATCTACCTCAGCTGTCGAATCAGAATCTAAGAAGTACTTTAACGAACCGCTTAACTCTTCTAACTTAGCTTGATTGATCGTAAAGTCTTCTCTGGTAATTCCTGAAACCATATCTTCTAAAAAATCACGTACCTCTAATAGTAGACTAATAATCTCAGAATTAATCTCTAACTTATCATTACGCACTCGATCTAATAAATCTTCAGCATGATGTACAAAATCAGCTATCTCTGTTAGACCTGTTAAGCCAGCACTTCCCTTTAGTGTATGCAGTGCACGAAAGATCTGATTGACTAAATCTCGATCATGCGGATTAGCTTCTAACTCTAATAAATCAGTCTCTAAATCAGCTAAGATCTCATCAGCTTCCTCGATAAATACCTGTAGTAAAGCTTCTTCTGACATCTTAAGACCTCCTATTTAACAAACTTCTTGACAACTGTAATTAACTGTTCAGGCTTAAATGGTTTTACTAACCAACCTGCTGCTCCTGCCTTTTTACCTTGCTGTTTCATCTTGTCTTGAGACTCAGTTGTTAATACCAAAATAGGAATAAATTTAAACTTACTCTGTGACTTAACCTCACTTATAAACTCAATACCATCCATCCGCGGCATATTAATATCAGTAATGATCATATCCGGTCTATTGCGACGAGAACTATTATCCTGTAGTACTTCTAAACCATCCTTGCCATCTTCAGCAGTTAACACCTCATAATCTTCCTTACTTAATGTATACTCCACTGAAGAACGTATTGTCTTAGAATCATCTAAGATTAAAATCCGCTTACTCATTTAGCTCTTCCTCCTTTACCAATATCTCCTTTACCCCCGCTAGCTCTAAAACAACTTCAACCTCAGCCGAAAATGAGTCCACTACTAGAGTATAATCCTCCTGTAAAGCTGTCTTAGCTGTAGATAATAGTAGTTGAATTCCAGCAGCATCAAGCTCTATTAACTGACTACAATCTAAGATTAGATCCTGATTAGCTTCTTTAGCTTGGAGGGTAGCAATTATATCCTTTTTAATCTCATTAACGGTATAGATGCTAAGCTCATCAGGTAAAAGAAAATTAACCTGCTCCATTCCTACTAACACCTCCTAACTAAAATAGAGTTAATTCGCCCCCTGCGCTGCCGGTATCAATATTATTTAGATCAGTAACTTCTTTTTGAGCTATCTTACGCTCTAAATAACTTG
The DNA here is from genome assembly GCA_051745835.1 of Bacillota bacterium. Lineage (GTDB taxonomy): Bacteria > Bacillota > Halanaerobiia > Halobacteroidales > Acetohalobiaceae > JBNJEL01. The sequence goes on along the minus strand of JBNJEL010000004.1, from coordinate 30,183 downwards.
TAAACTTATCCTCCAACCGCTGTAAACGCTGATTACTTGCACTCCACTCATCACACTCTAATTGAGCTAAGTACTCCTCTTTTAACTCTTTACTCTCCTCTTCTAACTTAGCTAAGAACTCGATTACTGCTTCTCCCTTACGCTCTAACTGATAGACCTTGTCCATCTTGTCATTAACCACCAATATCTGAGAAATCAAATCCTTACTAGAACTATGTAAACCTAAGATGGCATCCTTAATCAACTGCTTAGTTAATAATAACTTTTCCTCTGACTCTGCTATAATCTCAGCTGACTGATTAATCTCTTTTTGATTCTGCTTCGAAAGCTCTACAAACTGTTCATAATCAGCCACTAGATCTTTCTTTAACTTAAGATAGAGCTCACGATTGTGCTGACTGGATTCGATAAAGGCTTCAATCGTATCCTCAATCTTCTCAATAAAAGAGGTATCGCCATCACTAATTTTGGTATACTCTATCTTAGCGAGAACCTCTATCTTCTTAAAGCGGTCAGCAATCTTATCTATATCAGCTAATCCCTTCTGCAAACCCTCCATATTATCATAGAAGGTACTATGTTCAGTAGTTAACTGCTTATACCTTTGGTCTAACTCTTCTAACTGCTCAATTAAATCAGGCACAAAATCAACTAACTGCTGATAAATTAAGTCTACACTACTTTGGCTAACCTCTCCTCCTTCAATTCTCTCGCCAGTAAAGAATTCAACTAACTCATCCCCCTCTTCTTCAATCTCTACTAGATTATTATCCATCTGTTCAAATTTAGCTTGAATATCAAATAAGGACTCATCAAGCTGATTTAAAATATTAGACATTAATTGTTGAGAAAGTTGAGCAGTATCAGTACTAAAGACAAGCATATCAAGAATATCTGCTATCTCTTCCTCAGCAAAATTGAAGTTATCAAGCTCCTCTTGTAAAGTAGTTAAGATATTAATTAAATTCTCTAAATTCTGACGGATAATATCTTGGTTTTGAAGCAAGACAATAATTTCATAGATTGGCTCTACAGCCTGTTGGATGTTACACATAAAATCTTTTAGAATATCAGAGGTTGTCTGGAGAGAATCTAACACATCAGAGAAGATCTGTTTAATCTCTAGTTGATATTCGTTAGCTATCTTATCTTCGGTAGTAATTAAGTCTTCTAAATCTGAAGCAAAGTTATTATTCCACTCCTGCAAATTAATAATCTTTTTCTTAACTGTGCTATACTCTGTCTGTATCTCACCTGAAAGCTCATTAATCTCATCAGATATAACTCTAAAAGCCGCGCCCTCTTTATCAGACTTAACAGAGAAGATAACCGCATTCATTGAAAGGTTCTCTAATCTACTTAAGACAGTATTTAATTCATCGATCAAACCTAATATCTGCGAAAATTGGGCTGCTTCATCATTATCCGTAACGAAGTTCTGTAAGATCTGAGCAATATTTTCCCGAGCGGATAGGGAGTCGTAGACACTATTTATCTTACTTTGCATCTCTTCCATTATTTCTCTAATCTGAAATCCTTCTTCAAACTCCTGTTTGTTTTCCTCAGTATCAGTAAAGTAATTAATCAACAGCTCCGCTTCTTCGATAGTATCATCAATATTAGATTCAATTTTAGGCAACTCATCCGAAATGAAGCCATAAAATTCCTCTGTTACAGCAATCATCTCTTCTAAGGACTCAATTTGAATCGTTAAGCCTCTAATATGATCTTTAAATTGCTGCATATAGCCCCTCCTTAATCTAAATCTCCTAGCTAAAGTAAAGCTATACAGATCAAACGTCAAATTTATTTATTAATTTAATTAACTAAAAGATTAATTCTTTTTTACTTAATTCAACTTATTATATTTAAAACCTTTATTTAGCAAGTTAAATATATATTAATTATTAATTAAATATTTTTAACAATATCTAACTTTAGTTATTTTAACCATAGCGTTATATTGAATATCAAATAATGCCCCTAAAAATAAAGAAGGCTGATATAGAAGTCTATCAGCCACCGACTAAATTACTCTAAATTATCAATCTGTAAAACTTTATCTAGGTGAATCATCGAAAACATCTCCTGGACATAATCACTAGTAACATTAGTAATCTTAAGTTCTCCCTCTTGCTCCTTTAAACGCTTATGAATTAATAATAATTTACCTAATCCCGAGCTATCGACACTCTCTACCGCACTAAAATCAAGCGTAATAAAGCGATAACCAGAATCAATTAATTCCAATAGCTCCTTCTTTAGTTCTTGTGAATTAGTAATATCAATCTTTTCGTCGGCAACTACTTCTGCTCGTTGACTACTCTTCTTATTAATCTCCATTAATTATTCCTCCCTAAGTTTATTCTGACATTAATCAAATAGAGTTAAGTTATCATTTTGACTCTTTCGATTTAAGCTATTTAAGTACTTTAATTCTTCCTTTTTAGTCTCCTCTAACCGCTGCTCCATCTCAATTCGACGTAGATAGACGCTAAAATCTTGCGGAAAGAAGTAAATTTTACGTCCACTCTCACCACCAGTATCTCGTGCTAAAATAGGAATACTTTCCTGTTGTAGATAAGAGACTGCAAAATCAACATTAGCATAACCTACATTCCTATCACTACAGCCTAATACATTACCACCGCCAAAGACCTTAGCCTCTAAATTAGAACGAGCTGCTCCCTCTTTTAACATATCATTAATCAATAGTTCCATTGCATGAATACCGTACCGTGCGTCAGGATTAGCTAATCTCCTCTCTAATTCTGCCTTACTAGAGATCATAATATGATTGATCCCCGCTACCCGATTAAACCTATCGACTAAACAGACTGCTACACAAGAACCAAGTAAAGTAGTTAATATAGAGTCCAAATTAGTACTAACATAATACTCCCCGGCAAAGATTTCGTAGAGTAACTTATTAAACTTAGAACTAAAGTTCTTCCTCATCTCTACACCACCTAACTTTAGCCTGCTTTTTTACAGAATCTGCTATATAAATTATTACACATTACTTAACAGATTCCTCTTCATTTTACATAAATTTAACTTAATCATCTAATTTCAACTTAATTAAGTAGACCTTATTGCCTACCTCATTATAGTAAATACTATCACAGGCTAATTCAGCGATCTTTAATCCTCGTCCTGAATCTTCCCAATTATCATATAGCTCTTCTTGTTGTAAGGTATTCTCCCAGTCAAACCCTAATCCTCTATCCTCCACAACTAACTTAACATACCACTTAGTAATCTGAATTGTAAGTTTAACCTGCTTGGTTTCATCCTCTAAATTACCATGCTTAATCGCATTAACTAAAACTTCATGCAAAGCCATAAGTAGCTTCTCAAATTCAATCGAACAGCTGCTAATAAATGATTTTACTTCTTGTTCTACCTCCTCTAAGACCTGATAAGTACTAGGTAACTCGATTACCTTCTGCTTTAAAATCTCAGGATTATACTCCACTCCTAAAAGTGTAGAATCATCATAACGCAGCTGATCACCAATAAAGTGTTCAAAGTCTTCTTTCACTTTATTTAAGATCCCATTCACCGGTAGATACTTATTTACCTCTACCAATCCTCGTAAGCGATCCTTACCATACATCTTACCTCCTCTCCTCTCCTCTACTAAGCCGTCAGTCATAATCAAAAATTTATCCGTTGGCTGTAAGGTTAACTCTACTTCATTAAACTCATAAGCCTCACGCTCAATTGCTGTAGAGATAGGTAACCCTCTTATATCCAACTTCTGTACCTGATGCTCCTTAATTAGTAGCGGCGGCACCTGTAATCCAGAGTTACTATAGGATAATTTCATTCTATCCTTATCCAAAACAAAAAGCCCAATGCAGACAAAGTAATCATCAGAGAAAGATTCTTGGTTATACTTATGATAGATAAATTCCAAAATTTCGGAAGGGTTGATTGCGCCTGTTTTATCCTGCAGAAAGTTATTGATTGCCTCGCGAATGAAGATATTAAGGAGAGCGCCATCCAAACCGTGACCGGTAATATCTACAATATAGCCAATCAACTTATCATCTAACTCAATAAAGTTATAGAAGTCACCACCCAGCCGCTGAGCTAATTGGTAGTAGATAGCTGTAGAAATCTGACGATTATGCGGTAGCTTGTCCGGTAAGAATTGACGATGTAGCTGTTTACCTTTCTCTAATTGCGAATTCAACTCCTTCTTTAGATCCTCTAACTCCTGATTTCGTTTCTTTAGCTTTACTACATAGTTCTCAGCGCGCTCCCGAGCTTTCTTTAACTCTAAATGCGTTCGAACTCTAGCTAATACCTCCTTCTTTTGAAACGGTTTGGTAATAAAATCTACACCTCCTACCTCAAAACCGCGCAACTTATCCTCTAAATTATTGAGCACCGTAATAAAGATTACCGGTATCTCTTTAGTCTTTTCTTGACTCTTTAAATTCTGACAGACTTCAAAACCATCAATCCCCGGCATCATAATATCTAATAAAATTAAATCTGGTGTTCTCTTATCAACAAAGTCTAGCACCTTCTCCCCATTAGTTACTGCTGCTACATTATAGCCGTTATTCTTTAACATACTACCTAACACTTGTACATTACGGACGATATCATCAACTATTAGGATTAAAAAGTTAGACTCCACTCATCTTCACCCCTCTAAGAGAGTACAATTTATTCTTCCTTAACAGTTTCTAACTTAGTAACTAAATGCTTAAACTTATCAAACTGCTCCCGAGCTCTTAAGAGATCGAAACTAGCTGCATACTTCCTTAATCGATTAGCATATTCTGCTAACCAGCTAAAATTATACTCCTTAGCTAATCTCAACAGATCTTCAGCAAACTCTTCTACTTCATTGATTACAAATGTCTCCTTGATTACTTCATAACGTGGCAGAAACTCTGTACTTAATCGATCTATAACTCGGGTAATATCTTCTACTTCATTTAACTTAATCTCATCTTCTACTCTTGGCAACTCTTGAGCTGCTACGTTATCTTTTGACCTACCGTCTACTTGTTGATACTCTAAGTAATTAGTTAGTAACTTAAGTAGTTCTCGTCTCTGCAGCGGTTTAGTTAAGAAATCAGCAAAGCGAGATTCTTTAATCTTGCGTACTTCCTGAGTAGTAATCGAAGCAGACAGAGCTATCAGTGGTGTAGCTTGGTTAAGTTGTGTTGCTTTAATCTGCTCTAAGACCTCATAACCATCAAAGTCATCCAGCTTAAGATCTACAAAGATTAAATCAAACCTTTCTTGTCGGCTTAACTGAATCGCTTCTGAACCCTGCTTAGTAGTTAACACCTCTAAGTCATTGGCATTTAAGATCGCCTTAATTAACTGTAAGTTAGATTCAACATCATCAACTACCAATACCTTAGCCGGCATAAACTCATAATTGCTGAAATTAATCTTATCTTCTGCTATCGCTTGATTCTTCTCTAAATACTTCACTCCACTAAATTGCAGTTTAAACTTACTGCCGCTACCGACCTCGCTCTCTAATTCAATTAAGCCATCCATCATCTTTGTTAAACGTTTAGTAATTGCCAATCCTAAACCGGTACCACCATACTCTTGATTAATCTTACTATCCTGTTGCTGGAATGATTTAAAGATTTGAGTTTGCTTCTCTTCAGGAATCCCAATTCCTGTATCTTCCACAGCTAGATGTAAGATAGCTTCCTTACTTCCCACTCGCTCTACATCAGCACTAACCTTAACATAACCCTGTTCAGTAAACTTAATTGCATTACCGATTAAATTAAGCAGTATCTGACGTAAACGAGTCTCATCTAATTTGATAAACGAGAGTTCAGTTTGAATATCAACTACAAAATCAAGCCCTTTCTGGTTTGCTTCTAACATAAAGATCTGTTCCATCTCTGTTAATAACTGCTGAAGATCAAAGTAATCATACTCAATCTCTAGCTCACCCGCTTCAATCTTAGATAGATCCAAGATATCATTAATTAAGGTCAATAAATTCTTACCGGCAGTCTCAATCGATTTAAGATAATTCTTCTGCTGTAAGTCACTAACTTGCGTCTCTAATATCTCACTAAAGCCAATAATTACATTTAACGGAGTTCTAATCTCATGACTCATATTAGCTAAAAATTCGGACTTAGCGCGATTAGCCTGTTCTGCCTTCTTCTTCTCACGTTTCAAAGCGGTTTCTGCCTGCTTACGTTTAGTAATATCTTCCGTAAAGGCTAAGTATCTATTATCAGAAATTTTAACTGAACTAACCTTAACGTGAAATGTAGTCCCATCCCGTTTATTAAATAGGTACTCACCGCTAATGACTCGTTGAGTCTGTAGTTGATCAAAATCAGACTTTACTTCCTCTATTGAATTAGAATCATATAACTCTAAAATCTTAAGGTCTAATAACTCCTCTTTACTATAACCGGTCTGTTCTATGCCGGTCTGATTAACCTCAATAATCTCTCCTGATTGGTTAGTAATAAAAACACCGTAAGGAGCATTGTCGATATAGCTTCTAAAGCGTTCCTTACTCTGCTGTAAGTTAGCCTTAATCTCACGCTCCTTAGTTACATCCCGCTGAATACACATATAAGCATAAGATTGTCCTTCGTCATCAAGTAGTGGAATCATCTTCATATCACACCAAAAGATCGAACCATCCTTCTTACGGTTAAGCAAAGTATTAGAATAAACTTCACCTGCCTCCATCTTACGATAGATATCTGCTTGAATCTCTGGAGCATTATCTTCAGCATTAAATATATCTTGCTTCTGACCCTGTAACTCTTCTTTACTCCAGCCAAAGAGCTCTTCTGCTGCCTGATTGACATACTCAATCCGACCTTCTAAATCGGTTTGAACAATACTATCATCAGACTGCTCTACCATCTCCGAAAGTAGACGTAACTTTTGTTCACGCTTTTTTTGTTCTGTTATATCTAATCCGATAGCTTGATACTCCACTAAGTTATCATTATCATCAAAGATAGGATAATCAGTCCATCTTAGCCAAACTACTCCTTCGTCAGTACTTAACTTATACTCGTAAGTAGAGAACTCCCCTTTTTCTGTCACCTGTTGTAAGTTAGCTATTATCTTATCCTTAACCGCTCTACTATCAACTAGATCAATTAATTTAGTTCCGATTAATTCTTCACGCGTACGATTGATAAAGTTACAGTAAGCTTGATTAACAAAGGTAAGGGTAGTATCAGGTAGGAATCTACAGATAATCTCTTGTTGAGTATTAATCACATGATTATAAAGTTCTTCCAATGCTGCTCTAGATGATGCCTCTTCAGCACAGATTGTAGACCATCTCTTTTTTTCAGCTGTTAAGTCATCTACTCTCTGTCGCAACTGATAATTTTGCCACCCTAATCCAATAAGTACTACTGTTAATAGTAAAATTAAACCTACTATAGAGCTGACTTTTAAATCAATAACTCCACTGGCAGTACTCAAAAAATAGAAAATTACAGCAACTACTAATAAGATTATTACTATCCCGAATCTCTTCTTTAATTTATCCATCCAATCCACCTCTAATTAAGTCTAGTTATACTATCATATTTATGTAAGCGCTAGGTTAGCTATCAAATTAATTATAAACTGTTAATTAAATACTGTACAGCTATTTCCAAGTTATAGATTCAGTTAGTTACATTAATATAAATTCTTGAGCTAAGTTATTTATCCTGCTTACAACTAACTTTATTCTAATATAAACCAAAAAACAGCCCCTCACATTAGGGCTGCTCGATATCTTCTCCAGTTGTAGACTCTAACTTATCATCAAGTAGATAATTAGCTAACTTCTTATAAACTAATAATGTAATAACGGAATTAGCCGCAGACTTAACTAAATTAAATGGTATAATAGCCGGCAATAAGAGATTAATTACTCTTTGACGTGGAATTCCATAAAAGATAGGATCTAAGATGACATTAGCTACCGCCATTACTCCTGTCATCGCTAGTGAACCTAAGACTAAACCAATAATTCCATTCTGTAAAGTTCGGCTACGATGATAGAAATAACCTGCTACTCCTACTAATACTCCGGTTGCTAACATATGCATTACTGCCCCAAATGGGCCACCTAATCCAGTAAAAAGTGCCATAATAATTGATAGAACAAAGGTTGCCCCTAAAGCTGTCATGGGCCCATAGAGAAAAGTAATAATCAAAAGTGGAATATCGCCCGGCTCATAGATTAAGAAAGGCTGAAAGAGCGGGATTGCTACTGTAACCATCAATACTAAAGATACAGCCATTAGTAGACCAACATTAGTTAACTTCTGAGTATTCAACTAAATCGCTCCTTTATACATCTAATTCTAATTCACCTTCAATATAAGTAATCTCTAATTCTATCTTAGTAGCTAAATCTCTTAAAATAGCCAGCACATCATCTTTAGTACTGGGCGGTACCTGTAGTTCAATCTCACCAGTCTCACCACCAATAATCGTAATCATCGCTAAACCTTCGTAAGCTTTGATAATATTATTAACATAGGACATCTGAGGCTTCTCTACCTCGAGTTTAATAGTTAACGTATCCATCTTAATTATCCTTCTTTCTACGAACTAAATCATACTTAGACACCGGCTCTTCTACTTTCACAGTAATCAGTTGGTGAGGATGAGGCGCATCAGGAATCAATTCGCCCTCTTCATTCTTGATATAATCCAACTGCTGGGTAAAGTTATCCCTCTGGGGACCAAAGATCTCAATTTGATCATCAACAAAGAACTTACTTCTCACTTCAATCACCGCTTCTTTACTCCCCGGTAGATAATCTTGAACAATGCCCATAAAATCATAATCTCTAACATAAGAAGAGGTCTCATAATTTTGCTCTTTAGGACCCGGCTGTCCAAAGTAAAAGCCAGTAGTATAGTGCCGATGACTGATCTTTTGTAACTCAGTAAGCCATTTAGCTTGGAAGGTATAATTATCCGGATCTTTAGCCCAACTATCTAAGGCTTCACGATAGACTTTAGTTACGGTAGCTACATAGTGTAAGCTCTTCATTCGTCCTTCAACCTTAAAACTGCTTAAGCCTAACTCCATTAAAGTAGGTAAGTGTTCAATCATACATAGATCCTTAGAGTTAAAGATATGAGTCCCGCGATCATCCTCAAAGACTGGATAATACTCTCCGGGACGCTCTTGTTCCATTAAAGTATACTGCCAGCGACAGGATTGAGCACACTCACCACGATTGGCATCACGATTAATCATATAATTACTTAACAAGCAGCGACCCGAATAAGAGATACACATTGCCCCGTGAATAAAGGCTTCGGTCTCTACTTCGACTTGCTGGTTAATCTCCTTAATCTCATCGACAGTTAACTCCCGCGCTAAGACTACCCGCTCAACGCCCTGCTCTTGCCAAAATTTAAGACTGCGCCAATTAACATTATTCGCCTGCGTACTAAGGTGCACTTCCAACTCAGGTGCCACCTCTTGTACAATACTCAACACTCCCGGATCAGCTACAATAATAGCATCAACACCTAACTCAGCTAATTGAGCAATATACTCCGGCAGATCAACTAAATCTTCATTATGTGGAATCAAATTCACTGTTACATAGAACTTAGCTCCATGTTGATGAGCAAACTCTAAACCCTCAGCTAATTCTTCCCTACTGAAATTATCAGCAGCTTCACGTAAGTTATAGAACTCTCCGCCAGCATAGACAGCATCAGCTCCATAGAGTACAGCTAACTTTAACTTCTCTAAATTACCAGCCGGCATTAATAGCTCTGGCATATCTTTTTCCATCATTCTACTCCTCCTTATTTACTTGTTGACTAATTGCTAATCCATCACCTAATGGTAGAATCGATGACTTCAACTGCGGATGATTCATCACTTCATCAATATAATCCCGTAGACGATAAGTCAAGGTATCATAGCGCGGATGCATCAGATCTTCATTAGCAATCATCCCTTTAAAGAGCACATTATCCGCTACAATCAAACCACCTGGCGTTACTAAATCTAGTGCCTGCTCTAAGAATTCAAGATACTGCCCTTTAGCGGCATCGATAAAGATAAAGTCAAACTGCTGCTCTAAATTAGGCATTAACTCTACTGCATCACCAACTAACAATTCAACTCTATTAGCTAGTCCTAATCTTTTAAAGTTCTGACGAGCTACCTTAGCCTCTCGTTCCTTTAATTCAATCGTTACTATCTCACACTGATTATCCTGTGCTAACCACAGAGTTGAATAACCAGTAGCCGTACCTAGCTCTAATATATTCTGCGGCTGATGAATCGAGATTAATAAAGATAGGAAGTGACCAATCTCCGGTGTAATAATCGGAATTCCTTTCTCGCTAGCCTCAGCCTCTAACTCTTTTAAATCTCCCGTTAGCTCAGGATTAATTTGATCTATATAATCTTTAACAAACTCAGTCAAAATATTCTTACTCATTAATAAGCACCACCTTATTCGCTTGCTTAACTATTAATACTTTAACTTATTTTGAAGCCTAATATGTTCTTGATAGGTTCTAGTAAACTTATGTCTGCCATTATCTAAAGCAAAATAATATAAGTACTCAGTATCAGCTGGATTTAAAGCAGCCTTAATTGATTCTAAGCCTGGATTATTAATTGGACCAGGTGGTAATTTTAAGTTTTGGTACGTATTATACGGCGACTCTACCTTAAGATCACTATAAAGTAGCTTCGTCTTATGCTCAGGTAAGATATATTGAATCGTAGCATCAATCTGTAGCGGCATATTCTGCTCCAAACGATTATAGATTACTCCGGCAATCAGCTCGCGTTCATCATCATAAAGCACCTCTGCTTCAATTAAGGAAGCAATCGTTATAATCTGCTGGAGATTATACTTACTTTGCTCAATAGCTTCTCTTAATTGATTACTTAGCTGTGCTTGAAACTCTCTTAACATCAATCTTACCATAGACTGGGGATTAATACTCTTAGCAACATGATAAGTCTCAGGATATAGATATCCTTCAGTACGATAGCGAAGTGCTTGATGATCAATCTGGGATAAAAACTTAATAGTGGGATACTCCTGTCGAGCAGCAGCTAAAAATTCTTGCTGACTAAATTCCAACTTAGCACTTAACTTTTGGGCAATATCTTCTACAGTGAATCCTTCTGGAATAATAATCCGATAATTAATTACCTGATGATTAACTAACTTAGTAATCAAATCATTAACTGACATACCAGTATCAAATCTATAGTAACCCGCCTGTAGATCATCTGCTAAACTCTGTAATCTAACTGCTCCAATAAATAGTAATCTATTTCTAATAAGCCCTTTATTATATAAAGTATCAGCTATTTGATCAGTAGAAGCTCCTTGCGATATTTTTACTTCATAACTAGTAACTTCTTGTTGAGCTACTGGTCCTAATGCCAACTGCAGATAAGAAATGGTAGCTAACGACAATATGAAAATAATCATTACTAATACTGGAATTAAATTATGATTTCGCAATTTAAATCTTCCCAACTAACTCATTCCTTCCCCAATTAAAAACTATCAACTCTTACTTATTATAAACAATTCTCAATTAATTAGCAACCAAGATTAAAAGCCAGAGAAATAATCTCTGGCTAAATCGCAGCTTCAATTAAGCAATCTCCTCTAATAAAGTACCATCCTTAATATGTATATTAGCCTTATCAATTACCGTAATTACTACTGCCTTATCTTCACGCACTTCAATGATCACAGCCAAGTTATGTTCCTGGTCTACAATTGCTATTTCATCACCTGAATCATTATAATTTAATAACTTATCACCTAAACTAAGGATAATCTGAACCACTAATTGATTATCGATCTTGCGTTCTTGCATCCTTTCTAAAGCATGGGTAGTACTCTCGATTCTAAAGTACTGTTCTGCTAAAAAGGATTCAGCTAATAACATATAAAGCCCCCCTCATTAGCTTGTACTACTATTATCTCCAACTGAGGCAGGCTTTATACTACTGAACCCTAATAGATATTCAATTTATTGGTATGACTCCTCTAATTCCACCTGTACCTTAGCTAACTCCTCTTCAGTATCGACTGGAACTAAGATCAAGTCACCATTATCTGCTTTATCTAACCGCAGTGCATAACCTTCGCCTACTTCCATCTCATCTTCACGAACTAAGATAAAGTACTTATCATCTTCAATCTCTAACTCATCTTCGATAGCAAACTCTACTTCTTCACCATCAACCTCTTCTAAAATCAAAGTCCCTTCCTCTGGATCAAATTGTTTAATCTTACCTTCATTAGACATATCATCTCACCCCAATTATAATTTAATTAAGATTGAGCATCTAAATAACTCTGTAAAATAACTACTGCTGCCATCTTATCAATCACATCTTTACGCTTCGCTCTACTAACGTCGGCTTCTAAAAGCGTCTGTTCTGCTACCTTAGTAGTTAATCGCTCATCCCACGTAGCAATTGGAACTGCTAACTCTTCTCTAAGATACTCTATAAATTCGAAAGTCTTTTCCGCTCTAGGACCTAAAGTCCCATTCATATTGCGAGGCAGCCCAACAATAATTTCTTCTACTTCATACTCCTCAATTAAATTTTGCAACTGATCCACCACTTCAGACCAAGTTGTATTCTCAATCACTTTCTTACCTTGAGCAGTCCAGCCTAACCGGTCACTAACTGCTACTCCAATTCTTACATCACCAAAATCTAAACCCATAATCCGCATTAAGTCTAATTAACTCCCCTCTTAACTAGCTATCTTACCAACTCAATTCGCCTAATCACCAAATAAACCAAAGTAATTACTGGATAGAGCAATAAAGTTGCTGTTGCTACTACTCCCGAATCATTGACTAACATCGTTACAATACTACCACAGATTACTCCTCCAAAACCATAATGTAAATAAGAGTAATCAGTAATAATATTCTTTACTACCCCAACTGGATATTTAAATAAGATTGCCAAAGTAATCACAAAAGCAATAATCACCTTAGTCCAGATCGTCCAGCGCAGCAACTTTAAATTCATTCTTAACTTACGCGTTATAATATTAACTAATCCACTAACTCCTTCTTCCCTAATTAACCGCACCGTACGACCAATATGAGTCGAACCACCGCCTAAACTTAATGCATCATAGCAAATCAAACTTCCCGCTACTACTCCTAATATAATTATTATAACTAATAGCTGACGAAAATTAAATAAATAACCCTTAATTAACCCGTAAGTAAAGCCACAAGCAGCTAAAGCAGTAATCAACCCACCAAAATTAGCACCTAATTGGGCGTGACCGATAGTAATAACAGTCAATAAAAAACTAGAAATTAAGAAATACTCCTTCCGCCGCTCCAAGATTGGTATGCGATCAATTAATCCAGTAGTCCCAATTAAGACTGCTCCAATTAACACACCCATAAACTCATTACCTAATCCATAGTAACGTGCTCCAATAACCGGTGAGTAACCTAAAACAGAGGTCTTAATCAGTTCTGCTCCTTGCCAAAGATCAATTATTAATAAACCAGCAATTAAGTTAGTTAGCCATAAAATAGGCGTTAATTCATCTTTACTTAATCTTTTTAATAGGTAGACTGCTATTAGACTTAATAAAATCAGACTAACTACAATTAAATAAAGATTAAAGCCAACAAAGTACTTAAATAACAACAACCCACCAGGAATCACTAGCAACATCAATAGCAGATACTCTACTAACTGCTGTAACCAAGGTCTAATCCGAGCTGAAAAGATAATTACTACAGCTGCTAACATCAAGACTATAATCTGAAGTAGAATAAAACCTTTAATCAATATTGGACGTCCAGTAAAGGTCTGTTTAATCTGGTCAGCTAACTTCTTTAATCTGGTTAAGGAAGAGGAAACAGCCTCACTAGTGATAGAGTGACCAATAAATTCAGCAGGACGACTCTTAATCCCTAGGGAAGATAGAACTGTAGGGGCTATATCTAAATTAGTAATGACTCCTAAGCGTTTAGTAGTTGCTGAAGTTAAGAGCCCAGCTGAAACATCTCGACCTGCTAAGATAGTTAGCGTTAATCTACTACTCTTTTGCTGGACTTGTGGAGCAGGAGTAGGAATAATCACTAACAAACGTTCTCGCTCTAGATCAATCTCAGCCAATAAGCGACCTAATAATTTATCTGCTCGTTGTAAAGCAAACTCTTTTAATTTGGTATATTCCGCTGTTGTAAGTTCGTCTTTTAACTTCGCTACGCGAGCTGGATCACCGGACTCAACTATAACTAATTCTGCTTGCTGACGATAAGCAGCAAACTGATCAACTAAGTACTGTTGATCAGTGATTAAGGGTAATAAGTTGTGAGTTGATCGCTTGACAGTAGAAGTGCTAACATCACCTAGACTAACTTGTCCCGCTTGATCCATACCAATTACAGCAGCTTCACGTCCGAATTGATAAGTACCATCAGCTGTTAGATAATCACTATTACCAATGACAGCTACTTGTCTACCGGTAGCTTTTAATTTAGTACCTAAAGCTCCTGGTTGAGCCTGATAAGTAGTTGCCTGATTAGTTGCTACTAACTCTTCAAACCTCATATTAAGAATAGCAGCTGTAGAAAGCTGATCATCTGATTGGCTAAGATAGCTGCGATTAAAAGTATAATTAACCGCTCCAGTACCGTCAGCTCTACAGCCAGCACCAATAGTTAGGTAGGTATCCTCAGGAGCTAAAGTTCCACTAGTGCGCGTATTCATCAAACCAACTGCTCCTTGATTAATTAGCCAATCCAAGTTAGGAGTAGAGGTTGTTGAAAGCTCCATTAAGCTAACCTGGTCAAGTACAAATAAAGTCAAATTATCCTCTGCTGCCGAAGTAAAACTAGGATTTAGTAAGCAGAATATAATTAATAGTAGGAGTATCTTTTCATTCATTCAACCACTCCGTTATCTTAGTCACTATCTTCTGTAGCTAGGTAGCTGCGTACCAACTCTTCAATAATCTCATCCCGATCAAATCTGCGAATCTTACTGCGCGCCTCTTGGTGACTGGTAATATAAGCTGGATCTCCAGATAAGATGTAGCCTACAATCTGATTAATCGGATTATAACCTTTCTCCTCTAAAGCCTCATAGACTTCAGCTAAAACTTGCGAAACAGGCTTTAGATCTTCCTTCTGCACCTTAAACATCATTGTTTCATCTTGCCTACTCATTAGCATCCCACCTTAAATATTAATCATACATTAAAATTATTCTGCTGCTATAATCTCTCGCGCTTTCTCAAAAGCAGCATCTAACTTCTCTGGTTGGCTGCCGCCAGCTTGAGCCATATCAGGACGACCACCGCCGCCACCGCCAGCTACTTGCGCTACTTGACCAATTAAATCTCCAGCATTATAACCCTGCTCTACTAAATCTTCTGTAACTACACTAACAAATAATACCTTCTCCCCTAGGTTGGAAGCTAAGAGAGCTATTCCGGAATCTAGTTCTTCTTTTAAGTTATCGCCCATACTTCTTAAACCGTCAGCATCGAGATCATCAACTTGTTCTAAGAGTACATTAACTCCATTAATCTCTTCTAAATCAGCTGTTAACTCATCAGCCTGAGAGTCAGCTAACTTATCTTTAAACTTAGTAACTTCCTTCTCTAACTCCTTAACCTCTGATTGCATCTTATCTACTCTAGTTAGAAGATTATCTGGATCTGTCTTTAATTTATCAGCTACTTCATTTAAAAGCTCCTCTTGCTGATTGACATAAGTAAGAGCCTGCTTACCTGTTACTGCCTCAATTCTTCGTACTCCTGCTGCAACACCGCTCTCGCTAACAATCTTAAAGAGATTAATCTCACCAGTAGCATCAACATGAGTACCTCCACATAACTCTAAGCTATAATCCCCCATCTTGATTACTCTAACTTTCGAACCATACTTCTCTTCGAATAAAGCTTCAGCGCCCATCTCTTCTGCTTTATCTCGTGACATCTCTAAAGCCTCAACCGGTAAGTTATCCATAATCTGCTGATTAACTAACTGCTCTACCTCTGCTAACTCTTCCTCACCTGGAGCTTCAAAGTGAGTAAAGTCAAAGCGCAGACGATCAGCAGCTACTAAAGAACCAGACTGCTCTACATGCTCACCTAATACATCGCGTAAACTCTTATGTAATAAGTGAGTAGCAGAGTGATTACGACGAATATCCTTACGGTACTCTGATTCAATTTGAGCCTTCACTTGACTACCTACTTCTAACTGACCTTCCTCAACTTCGATGTGATGAGTAATCAGTTCTGTCTCTTCTTGTGTATCTTTCACCTTCGCTATTAGATTATCAGCTAAAAGTACTCCCTGATCACCAATCTGACCACCACTTTCAGCGTAGAAAGGAGTTTGATCTAAGATTACTTCACCTGTCTTACCAGCACTAAGTGAGTCGACACTTCTACCATCAGCAATTATCTTCACTACTTCACTTTGACATTCACCAGTCGTATATCCAACAAACTCCGGTTTAGCAATCTCATCTCTAATCTCCTTAAATAGCTTAATCTTATCCCGTTCTAAATCATGATCCTCTCGTGCTGCTCGTGCTCGAGATCGCTGCTCTTCCATTGCCGCTTCAAAGCCTTCTTCATCTATTCGATATCCACGTTCTTGCGCCAACTCTTTAGTTAACTCCTGCGGAAAACCGTAAGTATCATAGAGCGTAAAGACTTCGTCCCCAGGAATTACTGCTTTATCTTCTGCGGCTAAATCATCCATTAGCTCCTCTAAAATTTCCATGCCCTGATTGAGCGTCTCTTGAAACTTAATCTCTTCACTCTTAATTACCTTCTTAATCTGCTCTTCCTTCTCTACAATTTCACTATATTCAGTCCCCATAATCTCAACAACTTCCGGTACAATCCGATATAAGAACGGCATCTCTAACTCTAATTTATGTGCATATCTAACTGCTCGTCTTAAGATACGACGTATAATATAACCTCGTCCTTCATTAGATGGTAAGATTCCATCACCAATAGCAAAGGTGACACTGCGGATATGATCAGCAATCACTCTAAAGGCTGCCTTAATCTCCTCACTATCCTCATAATCAAACTCACTATGTTCACTAATAAATTCAATTAACGGCATAAAGAGATCGGTTTCGAAGTTAGAATCAACCCGCTGAATAATTGAAGCTAAGCGCTCTAAGCCCATACCGGTATCAATATTCTTATTCGGTAGCGGCTGATACTCTCCAGCTTCAGTATAATCATACTGCGTAAAGACTAGGTTCCAAACCTCACGGTAGCGATCACAATCACAACCAAATTGACAGTCATCACTACAGCCAAACTCAGGACCTAGATCATAATGAATCTCTGAACAGGGACCACAAGGCCCAGTACCGATCTGCCAGAAGTTCTCATCCTTGCCCATTAAAACAATTCTATCTTCTGGAATACCAATCTCTTCAGACCAAATCTCATAAGCTCGCTCATCTTCTTCATAAGTCGAAATCCAGAGCTTATCCTTCTCTAAGCCCATCTCTTCTGTTAAAAATTCATAAGCCCAAGTGATTGCTTCTTCTTTAAAGTAATCACCAAAAGAAAAGTTACCTAACATCTCAAAAAATGTATGGTGTCGGTCTGTCTGTCCTACATTCTCAATATCATTAGTTCGAATACATTTCTGCGAAGTTGCTACTCGTGAATTAGGTGGAGTAGCTCGTCCATCAAAGTAAGGTTTAAAAGGTACCATTCCTGCATTTACCCACAATAAAGTTGGGTCATCTTTAGGTACCAGTGGAGCACTAGATAAAATTAAATGCTCTTTATCCTCAAAGTAATCTAAAAATTTCTGTCGAATCTGTTGACTAGTCAGTGCCATACTCTATTCGCCTCCCCAAATAACTCCTGTCATCTAAAGCATTAACAATTAATCTATTTAATAAAATTTAATCTAGGCAGTTTATATTATATGATACTAAAAAAGGTCTATATTGTCAACTTTGCTTAGAATTTAACCTAGTTAAAGTACAGATATAATAATTAATTAAGACTCTAATTATACCAGCCGTCGGAACAGCTAATAACATTCCTACAATGCCTAATAACTCACCACCTACTAATAAAGAAAAGATAATAATAATCGGATGTAAACCTACCTTATCACCAACTATTTTAGGTGAAATAAAAGTTCCCTCTAACTGTTGAATTAAAATAAACATCACAATTACAGTTAAGATAGATTGACCTGAGTTAAAAGAGGCGACAAAGATAGCTGGCAAGATACCAAAAATTACTCCTAAATAAGGGATTAAGTTCATAATCCCAGCAAAGATGCCGATAATCAAATAAAAATTAATTCCTAACAAATAAAGTCCTAACACAGCTAATAATCCTACGATCCCCGAAACTAATAACTGTCCTTTAATGTAATCTAATAAGACTTTATCTACTCGTTTAAGGATCTGTTTAACATCCTTGCGCTTCGTCTTAGGAACTAAAGTCCAAAATCCCTTCTTAATTCCATCAATATCTTTTAGCATATAAAAAGCTAAAATTGGCGCCATTACTAAACTAAAGAAGCGTGAAAGGATGCCAATAATTACTTCTGTAGTCCGTTCTACAAAGCTAAGTGTTACATTCTGAATTCTATTAATACCATTATCGACTACTTGCTGAAAGACAGGAGGAAAGTTAAAATCTTGATACTTATAAATAATCTTATCGGTTAACTGCTGTATCTCCATACTATATTCAGGAACTCTCTTAGCCAAAGCATTCAACTCTCTAATTAAAGGTGGTGCTATAAAAAAACTAACTACTAAAGAGATCATTATAACTGCCATAAAGATTAAAACTAAAGATAGATTACGTGATAATCCTCGGCAGACCAGCAAGTCTACAAACGGTTCTACCAAATAAACTATCAAAATTGCTAATGCAAAAGGCAAGAGCACAATTCTAATCAAATATAGAAAATAAATAATAGCTATTAAAATTACTAATAATAATGCTTTTCTTTCTTGACGCTTACTTGACAGAATTAATCAACTCCTAATCTTCCAAATTAAAGTAATCTAATTTATCTGCTGGCTTAACCGCTATATTTTCCTTATCGCTATTCTTAAGAGTCCTTAATAAATAGATTGCCCCGACTCCGCCAATTACTACTCCCGTTAAAAATCTTTTGCTAATCATTAATTTCTATTCCTCCCTCTGATTTAACTGCTGATAATTATCAATATTAGAAACTACAACTACATCATCACCATAATTAATATCATCTGATAAATCCAATAATCCTCTACCATCTAAAATATCATGTACTAAACCATCCGTCACCTCATAACTAGCTATCTGACCATCATCTGAATTTAAGACTATATCTCCAATCGTTCCTAATTCCTTGCCATCATCAGTTACCACTTTAGCCCCGATAACATTACCCTGATTGCTTACTAAATACTCTTTAACCTCATCTAAGTCACTAACTGCTTCATCATTAGCAATCGTTAATGCATCTTCACCTAAACTATGCACCTGTTGATAAGGAATCATTCGATTACCCTGAAAAAAACTTCCGCCATCAACTATAAAACCTACTACCGTACCTTGGTCAGGATCAAATACTATATCTTTAATATCCCCTACTTCCTCACCAGTCTCTAAATTAACAACCGGTAGATCTATAATTTCATAGCCTTTCTGCATAGTTAACCTCCTTAAATTTACGCTTACAATCTATCTGTTAGTATAGCCTGAATGATGATCATTTATAATCTAAAAATCACTTATAAAAATTGGAAAACCGCTTAGCTAAATACTAAGCGGCTGTTAAATTAGATTAAATTGTTATTTATCTAGCTGAGAAGAATCGCTGCCTAATAATCCATTCTTCAAATCAACATATACTTCCGGCACATCACCAACTATCACTGCTTCGGAAAGAGGAATAGTTAACTTAGTAATCACTTTCTCACTTAAGAAAGGAATAATTACACGAGTTTTAGCTTTAACTGCTAAATTAATCCGATGTCTAGTCTGATTAATTCCCGCTGCTTGAAAGTCATCTTCAATTGCTGTCTCAATCGAGCTATATGGTATAATCTTAGCCGTTAGAGTAGGCCCGTAATCTGCTAAGAGTTCAATTCCTAAAATCTGAATCAAAGGCAGTTCAATCTCTTTTTGACTTAATTCCTCTAAATTATGCTGTATATTAATACTTAACTGTGATGAGATCTGATTAATCTGTTGAATATTAGGCTGCATATAGACTATATTACCCTGCTGGTCAGTCTTTAACTGCACTAAATTATCATATGTAACTTCATCTAATCTCTGCTGAATAGTTTGATTAATCCTTTTAGTTACTAAATTAGAAACTTTAGCCTCTGAAATTTGATAGAGTATAGGCTGCAGTGCATAATCTACTATTAATAATAGAGCAATCGATAATATAATAGTAGTTATTACTACTAAAATTACCAACCGACGCCAAGAAATAGACATACTAACCACCTCTTAATAGTCTATGACTTAAGAAGTGGTTATGTGCATCCTTTAATCTAAAATTAACTTAGCAACTCGTTTCTTACCAATCTGTACAATCATCTCATCTGCAACTTCTAAATCAAGATTAATCTGTTCGTACTTCTCACCGTCAATCTTAACTGCCCCCTGCTTAATCATTCGCCGCGCTTCACTATTGCTATCGACTAATCCGGTCGCTGCTACTAACTTAACAATCCACAACTCTCCATCTTCTAACTTAGCACTATCCAATTTCACTTCCGGAATATCCTCAGGAAGTTCTCCTTGCTTAAAAACGCGTTCAAACTCTTTAGCTGCCGCTTGAGCTGCGTCTTCATCATAATACTTAGTTACTAAAGTGCGGGCTAATCTCTTCTTAGCTTTCATCGGGTGAAGCTCTCCACTTTCTAAGCCAGCTTCAATCTGCTCTATCTCAGATAAAGAAAGATCAGTTAATAACTTAAAGTAGCGCACTAATAACTCATCAGCAATAGACATTACTTTACCGTACATCTCACTAGGTTTATCATCAATTCCAATATAATTACCTAAGCTCTTACTCATCTTCTTAACGCCATCTAATCCTTCCAAGAGAGGCATCATAATAATTGCCTGCGGCTGTTGACCATACTCTTTCTGTAGATTCCTACCGACCAAGAGATTAAACTTTTGATCTGTACCGCCTAATTCTACATCGGCTTCGATAGCTACTGAATCATAGCCCTGCATTAACGGATAGAAAAACTCATGAATTCCAATCGATTGATTATTTTGATAGCGATTAGCAAAGTCCTCTCGCTCCAACATTCGAGCTACAGTATACTTCGCTGATAATTTAAGAACATCAGCAAAATCCATCTCTGATAGCCATTCACTATTAAAGACCAATCTCGTTTGCTCAGGATCTAAAACTTTAAAGATCTGTTCTTTATAAGTCTTAGCATTCTCTTTAACCTCTGCCTCAGTTAACTGTGGTCTAGTCTTAGATTTACCAGATGGATCACCAATTCGTCCTGTAAAATCACCAATTAATAAGATTACTTCATGTCCTAAATCCTGAAATTGCTTTAGCTTCTGAAGCACTACAGTATGTCCTAAATGAATATCAGGAGCAGTAGGATCTAAGCCTAATTTAACTTTGAGTGGACGATCCTCCTTGTCAGCCTCAACTAACTTATCACGAAGTTCATCCTCTGAAATCACTTCTGCAGCACCACGTTTAATCACCTGCATCTGTTGCTCAATATCAATACTCATCCTTTATTGCCTCCCTGCTTAAATCTGTCTCTAGTACAAAATATAAAAAATAAAAGATAATTAATTAAATTACAAATATGCTATAGTATTATAACATACCACTACTGAATTATCAAAAATCACCTAAGATATTCCAAACTCTAAATTACATTACTGCTATATATATTATTAATTTTATGTTATAATAGGTAGGGAAAGGAGGAAGAGTAATGTCACGTTTTCAAAAAAGAGCTTTAATAACTATTATATTATTATTTGCTATTATTTCAGGAATTATTATTGGTTCCGTTAGCTGGATTATAAAAGAAACTCCTGATATATCTAATTACGGTCGCTGGAAACCTAGTGAAGCTACAATGATCTATTCTGAAGACAACAAATTACTATCGCGGCTCTATCAAGAAAATAGAGTCTATGTCCCCATTGAAAAGATTCCCCAAGAATTACAACAAGCAGTAATTGCTATTGAAGATAACCGTTTTTATGATCACTTCGGAATCGATCTTTGGGCAATAGCACGAGCCTTATGGGTAGATATTAAAGGTGGAGGAATCATCCAAGGAGGGAGTACCCTAACCCAGCAGTTAGCTAAAAATGCTCTCTTAACTAATGAACGAACACTTTATCGTAAGATACAGGAAGCATACTTAGCTATTCAATTTGAGCGTATGTATACCAAAAAGGAAATACTAGAGTTCTATTTAAATGAAATCTATCTCGGAAATAATGTTTATGGTGCTCAAACAGCCGCCAAATTTTACTTTGATAAGGAAGTTCAAGATTTAAACTTAACTGAATCAGCACTATTAGCCGGCTTACCTAAAGCACCAAATAATTATTCCCCCTATAAGAATAAACAAGTAGCTAAAGTTCGTCGTAATGTAGTCTTAGAACAGATGGAAAAATTCGGCTATATTACTGAACGTCAAGCTAAAAAAGCTAGACAGCAATCTATTGAAGTTGAGAATGGTTTAGAACGCAAGACAGATTTAGCACCTTATTTTGTACGCCACGTACGTAAGAAATTAATTGAAATGTATGGAGCACAAGCGGTTTATAATGGCGGACTAAAAGTTTATACTACTTTAGATTATAAGATGCAGACTCAAGCTGAAAAGACAGTCAATGAGGCCTTTAATAATTATATTCCCAGCGCTAAAAGAGAGGAAGGTAAAGCCAAACTGCAGCCTCAAGTAGCTCTCACTACCATTAATCCACAGAATGGACATGTGAAAGCAATGATTGGAGGACGAGGAGAGGAAGATAAGTATAATCGAGTTACTCAAGCCCGTCGTCAACCTGGTTCAGCATTTAAACCATTTGTTTACACTACAGCAATTAAACAAGGCTTATCACCAGGCTCAATAATTGATGATTCATTAAAGTCTTATCAAATTAAGCACAATGATCAAGACCAATGGATTCCTAAAAACTATAATGACAAATACTTAGGACCAACTACATTAAGGGTTGGTTTAGCTAAATCAATCAATGTAATGGCTGTTAAATTATTAGATGAAGTAGGTATCGATAATACAATCCAAACTGCCGAAGAGATGGGGATTAGTAGTTTAGTCAAACAAGGTCGTAAGAATGACCGCAATTTACCATTAGCTTTAGGCGGTTTAACTAAGGGAATCTCTCCGCTAGAGATGGCAACTAGCTATGGAGTTTTAGCTAATCAGGGAATCAAAACAGAACCGATCTCGATCTTAAAAGTAGTTGATAATCGCGGTAATGTAATTCTAGACAATGATCCTAAACAAGAAATTGTCTTAGATAAAGATGTCGCCTATCTAATTACAGATATGTTAAAGTCAGTTTTAGCACGAGGACCTGATATTTGGGGTACAGGCTGGCATGCTAATATCGACCGACCAGCTGCCGGCAAAACCGGAACTACAAATGATTATGGTGATGCTTGGTTTGTTGGTTATACTCCTAATTTAGTTACAAGTATCTGGGTAGGAGAAGATAAATCTACCAAGATGGTCTATGAAGTAATAAATGATAATAATAAATCTGAAGAAGTAACTATCTCTAGCTCTCAAGTAGCTCAAATGTGGAGCGAATATATGAGACAAATAACTAAAGATCAGCCAATCCAGGACTTTCAACGTCCTGACAATATCATTACAGAGGAGATCTGTATTGAAAGTGGTAAGTTACCTAATCAATACTGTCCAGAACAGACTATCAGAGAAGAAATATTCATCAAAGGAACTGAACCAACTAGCGAAGGAACACTGCATAAAGAGACAGCCGAAGTTAAAGTAGATACTTCTAATAATAAATTAGCGACAGATTATTGTCCGCCAGAAGAGGTGGAAACATATACTTATCAACTTGAAACTGGTTATATAGTTGATGACAATGAAGTACCAATCAAAAAAATAGATCCTGATACTAATCTACCTCTTACTGATGAAGAAGGGAACTACATTTATAAGCAGATTCCAGAAGAAGAATGTTTAGAACATAAACCAGAATCACTACAAAATAAAGTTAAAGATCGAACTGATAAGATCAAAGATAAATTTAAGGATTTTTTTAATCGGTTCTAATAAAAATGGAGTCCCAGTTGGGACTCCATTTTTAAAATTCAACTATTGTTACTCCCGAACCACCTTCATCTTTATTACCTAATCTATAATTAGTTATTTGAGAATGACCTTCTAATAAGTCATCAACAACCTCTCTTAAAACTCCACTACCTTTACCGTGAATAATCTCCGCTTGAGAGATACCAGCTAAGGCAGCATCATCTAAATACTTATCTAACTTCTGTTTAGCTTCAACTGCTCTTAATCCACGCAGATCTAATTTAGGTGAAATACCTCGGGACTTACGACTCTTTAAATTACTAACATTAGAAAAGTTATTAACCACTTCATCTGAAGAGTCATCTTCGTCTACCTTCTCTAAACGATCAATCTCAATATTGACCTTCATTACTCCAGTCTGGATTACTACTTCTGATTGATCATCTGAAATCTCAATTACTTCTCCTTCTTTATTTAGATCTTTAATTCTAACTTGATCGCCTATTTCTAAATCGCTTGGTTTATCTTGAGTTTGATTTTGACTTAATTCCTCTTCTAAATCAGTTCGCTTTCCACTTAACTCATGTCGATACTGATCTAATCCACTCTTAGTACGGTCAACTTCACGTTGGTCTACTTGGGCTTCTTGCTTCATTTGCGAAACTACATGGTCAACCTTATCTTTAGCCTGCTCAATAATCTCTTCCGCTTCAGCATAGGCTTCTCGCTTAATCTCTTCTTCTAACTGTTCTAACTTAGCTAACTTCTTTTGATATTCTGACTTCAGCTCTGCTACTTCTTCGCGTTCCTGTTCAATCGCTGCTTTATTATCCGTAATAGCCTGCTTACTCTCTTCAATATTTTGAATCATCTCATCTACTTCTATATCTTCTTGATTTAGCTTAGCCTTAGCCTGCTCAATAATATTTTTCGATAAACCTAAGCGATTAGCTATTTCAAAAGCATTACTACGACCAGGAATTCCCATCTGTAGCTTATAAGTAGGCTGTAATGTCTCTACATCAAACTCAACGGATGCATTTTCAATACCATCTTTTTGATAAGCAAAAGTCTTAAGTTGACTATAGTGAGTAGTTGCAACAGTATTAACTCCCGGTCTACTATATAATTCCTCAAGAATAGACATCGCTAAAGCTGCACCTTCAGTCGGGTCCGTTCCTGCTCCGATCTCATCTAGTAAAACTAAATCATTATCCTCAGCTGTATTGAGAATCTCTATAATCCGAGACATATGAGAGGAAAAAGTACTTAGATTCTGTTCGATACTCTGCTCATCACCGATATCACCATACAGATTACTAAAGACTGCTATCTTAGAACCTGATAAGGCTGGAATATGAAGTCCCGATTGCGCCATCAAAGTCAAAAGTCCCACAGTCTTTAACGTCACCGTCTTTCCTCCGGTATTAGGACCAGTAATTACTAGCGTATCAAATTCATCACCTAACTCAACTCCAATAGGCACTACCTCATCATCGGGAATTAAAGGATGACGCGCCTTCTCTAACTTAATCGTCTGCTCTTGATTTAATAATGGCTCTACTCCCTTAAGCTTAAAGCTATACTTAGCCTTAGCAAATGTAAAATCTAGCCAAGCTAATAATTTAAGTGTCTCTTTAATTCTATCTCGCTGTTGATTAACCTGATAAGTTAACTCAGTTAAGATACGATGAACTTCTTCCTCTTCTTGAGATAAGAGACCGCGAAGATTATTATTTAACTTCACAACGGACATCGGTTCAATAAATACCGTCTGCTTACTGGCAGATTGATCATGAACAATCCCATCTACTTTGCTTTGGAATTGACTCTTGACTGGAATTACATATCTATCATCTCTAATTGTAACCAATGATTCTTGAATATACTTCTGATACTTACTAGAACCTAAGATAGAGTTTAACTTATCCTTAATCTGCTGACTATAATCAGTAATGTTACGACGAATACTCTTTAGCTTCTGACTAGCACTATCTAGTACCGTCCCCTGATTATCCAAAGCGCGATTAATCTTACGTTCTAAGGAACGAAAGGTCTCGATTTGGTGAGCATAATCCACTACTTGTTGATACTCATTCTCCGGATCCTCTAAATCAAGCAAATAGCTCTTTAACCGTTCAGCAGTATTTAAAGTATCAGCTATAGCTACTAACTCTTTACCGCTCAGCGTTATCTCTTTATTAGCACGTTGTAATGAATCACGAATATCTTTAATAATCCCTAGCGGTGGATTGCTCTCCTCACGATTTAAAATTTTCTTAGCTGCAGTTACTTCTAATTGTCTCTCTTGAATAAAGTCTAAATCAGTAACCGGCTGTAAGTTCTCTACTAACTTCTGTCCTAACTTAGATGAAGTATGTTTACTTAATTGACCCTTTATCTTATCAAACTCTAAGATATCTAATACATGTTCTTGCACTATCATCATCCCTTCTTACTATATAGCTTCTAGCCTGCTAATAACTTTAATAATTCCTTTAATGAATAGGTATTAACTATATCTTCTGCTTCAATTAATCCCCGCCGCGCATTATAGACACCAAACTGCATATTAGCTAACTGAGAAATATTATGAGCATCAGTATTAATCACTATCTTAGCTCCTGCTTCTTTAGCCAACCGCAAATGTTTACTCGATAAATCTAGCCTATAAGGAGAAGCATTAATCTCTAAGATAGTATTAGTAGCTACCGCTTGTTCAATCACTCGCTTAATATCAACCTGATATCCTTCACGCTTACCTAACAATCTACCAGTAGGATGCGCTAAAATATCTACTTCTTCATTCTCCAAAGCTCTTAAAATCCGTTCAGTCATAACTTCCTTACTCTGGTTAAATCCAGAATGAATAGAAGCTACTACAATATCTAATTGATCTAGTAGTTCAGAAGGAAAATCTAAATTACCATCAGATAGAATATCAACTTCTGAGCCTTGTAAGAGCCTAAAGTCAGTTAAATGTTGATTAATTTTACGCACTTCAGTCAGCTGTTCTTCTAACTCCTCAATCTGCAGACCACTTGCTACTCCTAACGAGCGTGAATGATCACAAATAGCTAAGTACTCATAACCTGCATCTTGGGCTGCTGTAGCCATCTCACTAATTGAATTACCGCCATCACTCCAATTAGTATGAACGTGTAAATCACCTTTAATCTCATCTAACTCTAATTTTTGAGGTAATCTATTCTTCTGGGCTAGCTCAATCTCTCGATCGCCGCATCGCAATTCTGGTATAATGTAAGGTAAACTAAGTTCATTATAAAGTTCTGCTTCCGAAGCAAGATCTACTTCTTTATCATCAGTAGTATATAGATTCATTGCAGTTAAGTAGTAACCATTATCTTCAGCTAGCTCGATTAACTGTTGATAATGTTTTTGATTACCGGTTAATCTAACTAATGAAGCAGTATAATCGTCTGTCTGAACTAAGTGAATCTCCACAGGTACTCCCACTTTACTCATTAATTTAATCTTATCTTCATCACTTCTTTCTACTTGATTAAACATTGGAATTCCTGTAAAAAAGTTAGTAATCTCCGTAGCATCATCACTAACCACTAATAGTTCTAATTTATTAATTAATACATCTTTACGGCGCAACTGTCCAACTATCTCAACCTGAGCAACACTCTTCACTTTAGAGAGTAGATCCACTAAGTTATTAGCTAACTCTGTAGCTAAATCCAATCTTACTTCTGCTTCTTTGTTAGCTACCTTCTTAATAGCGTCCAAAATTTTAAATTCTGTCTTAGCACCAATCCCTGAAAGTTCTCGTAACTTCTGCTTCTCACCTGCTGCTTCTAACTCCTCTAAATTAGTTATTCCTAACTGATCATGAAATAACTTAACCTTCTTCGGTCCGATACCTGGCAGTTCTAATACCTCTAGTAATCCAATAGGAACTTCTGACTTTAACTCTTCATACTTAGTAGCAGTACCACTCTCTATGATTTCATTAATAATAGCTGCTAGACTCTCACCAACACCCTCTATCTTTTCTAATCCATTTTCAGCAGCTAACTTATCTATGTCGCTATCTAAATCTTTAATCTTATTACTAACATCATAATAGGATTGAATCTTAAAGTAATTCTCTCCTGCAAGCTTCAGTAAGTCTCCAATTTCTCTTAAGATTAAACTTACTCTCAGATTCTCCATCAACTTATAGCTCCTCTCATCAATTAATAAAAGTCGTTAAATGTTCATCAAAGAAAGGTGTTAAAGCTAAAAATTTCTCTGCCAGGAGTGAAGATTGCAGAGAAGTTTGCATAATTGGAAAGGGTATTTTACTAATAAGAATTAATAAAATATAAACTATCAAACTACCTTTAATTAATCCTAAAATGGCTCCTCCGATACTATCAATTAAAGATAATAAAAGTAAACTAGTTAACCGATTCAACAAAAAACCTATAATATTGATTAAAGCACTAACTGTAATTATAATTAACCCAAAAGAGAGCACCTGGGCTATCGATACTGCTATCGAAAAGTTCTGATTTAAATAATCAGCTGTCAACTGATAATAATTTATTGCCACATATGTAGCTGCTACTAAAGCAACTATAGAGATTATTTGTCTAATCATACCTTTATGATAACCATTTAAAATAGATAATATAATAATCAAGATAATTCCTAAATCTAAAAAATTAAATGCAGGCATGCTCCCCTAATCCTCCCTATCAAATTCAATTAAAAACTCTTCATACTCACTAGCTAACTCCTCATAAGTCTGCTGTAAGTCATTGTATTCTTCCTTTAATTTTTCTTTTTCCGCTTGTAAATTTTCATAATCTTCTTGTAAATTATGATACTTATTTTTTAAATTCTGTTGTTCACTCTTTAAGTTATTATGCTCTTTTCTTAAGTTATTATACTCTTCAATCAGTTCTATATATTGTTGACTAATTTCTTCTTGACGATTATCTTGAAATTCAAAACCTTCTTTTAATTCTTCCCTATCAGATAATGCTTTACAATATCTATCAGCTAACTTCATAGCGGCTAAAACCATTATCTTAATTCGACTCAATCTTGTACCTTGTTCGGTTACTTTTTCTACTTCTTGATTAACATATTGAGCTACTCGTTCAATATATTCTGCTGATTCCTCGGCTTGGATTACATACTCATCTCCAAAAATAGTTACTTTAGCTTTCTCCTTATTTTCCTCTATACTCAAGATCAATACCCTCCTAACCAAATGTAACTAAGATATTTATCACTATAATCCACAGCTCAACTATTTATTACTTCAAGATTAATAATTTAAAGTCCTGCAAATTAAGTCGTTACTTAAGATTTAATGAATAATTTTATCACAAAATAAAAAAAGACTATCCTAATGATAGTCTTGAATTCAAATTAAAATGGAGCGGGAAACGGGACTTGAACCCGCGACCTTCTCGTTGGCAACGAGACGCTCTACCACTGAGCTATTCCCGCACATTAAATGGTGGAGGGGAGAGGATTCGAACCTCTGAAGGCATCGCCGGCAGATTTACAGTCTGCTCCCTTTGACCAGACTCGGGAACCCCTCCATTATATTTTATTGTAGGCACTTTGGTACCCCCAAGGGGATTCGAACCCCTGCCGCCAGGATGAAAACCTGGTATCCTAGGCCTCTAGACGATGGGGGCCTAAACATGGCTGGGATGGCTGGATTCGAACCAGCGATACAGGAGTCAAAGTCCTGTGCCTTACCGCTTGGCGACATCCCAATTATTTTAAAAAAAGGATCCGGCAGCGACCTACTCTCCCATAGGGACTCCCCTATAGTACCATCGACGCTGGAGGACTTAACTGCTGTGTTCGAAATGGGAACAGGT
>JBNJEL010000003.1:0-39796 GCA_051745835.1 Bacillota bacterium | reverse complement strand
CGACCAGGAATAAAGCCGCCATTCTGTTTAATATTTTCAGCAACTTCTCGTGGATTAAACTGAATAGCTGTATAAAAGTACGTAAAAAAGATAATCAGCAAAGCATAAATTACTGTATATAAAGCAGTTCCTGGACTCAACATATCTGCTAAAGACTGTGCCCAACCATAAGGCAGTATCTGAGCAATAGTTGCTGGAAATAAGAGAACTGATGAAGCAAAAATAACCGGTATTACTCCAGCTTGATTAATCTTTAAAGGAATATGAGTATTCTGCCCACCATAAACTTTACGACCAACAACTCGTTTAGAATATTGGACTGGAATCTTTCTTTCTCCCTGTTGAATATAAATTACTGCAGCTACAACAATTACTGCAACTAGCGCAAAGAAGATAAGATTAAAGATGTTAATTGCTCCTACCTGTAACTTACGAACTATACTGACAACTGCTGAGGGAAATCGAGAAATAATAGAGGCAAAAATAATAATTGAGATACCATTTCCGATCCCTTTATCAGTAATCTGTTCGCCAAGCCACATTAAAAAGGCTGTACCAGCAGTTAAAGTAACTACAATTGTAAAAAGATTAAAGATACTAGGATTAGCTATTGCTCCCATATTCTTAATCCAGAGAGTAATTCCTAATCCTTGAATTATCCCTAATACTACTGTAGCATACCTGGTATATTGAGCTATAACTTTCTTACCTTCTTGACCTTGCTGAGATAGTTCTTCTAATTTAGGAATTACCACAGTCAATAACTGCATAATAATCGAAGCAGTAATATAGGGATTAATACTCATCGCAAAGATGGTAAACCTACTTAAAGCTCCACCAGAGAACATATCTAAAAATCCTAACAATCCTCCCTGCTCAAATAACTGCTGTAATCGAGCAGGATCAACTCCAGGTACTGGAATATGAGCTCCGATTCGATAAACAGCAATCATTGCGAGGATAAAGAATATCTTCTCTCGTAATCCCTTGACTTTTAAAGAGTTGGTTAAAGCAGACAACATTATTCAATCACCTCTACTCTTAGATAACCTCTACCTTACCTCCAACAGCTTCAATCTTCTTAACTGCTGATTTAGTAAAGCCATGGGCTTTAACTGTTAATGTCACATCTAGCTCACCGTCTCCTAAGATTTTAACACCGTCTCCAATCTTAGATACTAAACCTGACTCTTTTAATAGTTCCGGTGTAATCTCAGTTTCTTCATCGAATCTATTTAAACTCTTAACATTTACCTCAGCGTATTCTTTTTTAGAATTGTTTGTAAATCCGTACTTAGGAAAACGCTTAAAGAAAGGAGTCTGTCCCCCTTCAAATCCTGGTCTTACGCCACCACCGGTCCGAGCGTTTTGTCCTTTAGTACCACGACCGGCAGTCTTACCGCTACCAGAACCAACACCACGTCCTTTTCTCTTGCGATCTTGCTTAGAACCTTCTGCAGGCTGTAAGTCATGCAGTTTCATTAACTACACCCCCTCTAATAATTATTATCTTTACTTAACCTTGTAATTCTTCTACACTCTTACCTCTTAACTTAGCAACATCTTCAATATCCTTAAGCTCACTTAATCCTTGAATAGCTGCATTAACCATATTAAGAGAGTTCTCACTACCTAATGATTTAGCTAAAATATCTTCAATTCCAGCTAACTCAACTACTGCTCTAACAGGTCCCCCAGCAATCACACCAGTACCTTCAGAGGCAGGCATTAATAATACTTCTCCAGCTCCGAAGATACCAGTAACTTCGTGAGGAATAGTAGTATCTGATAAAGGTACCTTAATAAGCTCTTTTTTAGCAGCTGCAATACCTTTTTGAATTGAAGCTGGCACTTCATTAGCTTTACCAATTCCTGCTCCTACGTGACCATCACCATCACCAACTACTACTAAAGAACTGAAACTAAATCGTCTACCACCTTTTACAACTTTTGATACACGATTAATGTTAACAACTCTTTCTTCTAAATCCAAACCTTCTGGATCAATAATCTCTCTTTTAGCTTTATTAGCCACTATGTTCCCTCCTTCTGATTAAAATTCAAGACCGTTCTCTCGTGCTGCTTCAGCTACAGCTTTAACTCTACCATGATATTTATTTCCACCACGATCAAAAACAACTTCTTTGATATCTTGTTCTAAAGCTCGCTCAGCAATTAATTCTCCTACTTTAGTTGCTGCTTCTACATTACCACCATTATCAATCTCATCTCGAATAGCTGGATCAACTGTAGAAGCTGCAGCTAAAGTTTCACCGGAGAAGTCATCAATTAATTGTGCATAAGTATGCTTTAAACTACGATACACACTCAAACGCGGTTTAAATGGAGTTCCACTAATCTTGTTACGAATTCTTTGATGTCTTTTCTTTCTACTAGCGTGCATAACAATCCTCCTTTCTAACTATTAACCAGCAGTTTTACCTTCCTTACGTCTAATCTGCTCATCAACATACTTAATACCTTTACCACCATATGGTTCTGGCTCACGAATAGATCTAATATTAGCAGCCATCTCTCCTACTTTCTGTTTATCAGGACCGCTAACAATAATTTTATCATTATCTTCTACTTCTAACTGAGTATTCTCTAACGGCTCAACTTCTACCGGATGAGAGTAACCCACCTGTAACTCTAGATTTTGACCTTTCTTCTGAACTCGATAACCAACACCATTTAGCTCTAATCTCTTTTCAAATCCTTCTGTTACTCCTTCAATCATATTCACAACTAAACTTCTATTTAAACCATGTGTTGACTTCTCTGCTTTAGAGTCACCTTGACGAGTAATCACAATCTCTTCTTCATCAATATTAACTTCTAAATCAGGATTAATCTGATTACTTAGCTCTCCTTTAGGGCCTTTAACTGTCATTACATTATCTTCTAAAGTAATCTCTACTTTTTCTGGAATCTCAATTGGTACATGTCCAATCCGTGACACTTTATTACACCTCCTAATTCAAATCAATTTTTATTTACCAAACATAACAGAGCACTTCGCCACCAATG
Organism: Bacillota bacterium; assembly: GCA_051745835.1. Lineage (GTDB taxonomy): Bacteria > Bacillota > Halanaerobiia > Halobacteroidales > Acetohalobiaceae > JBNJEL01. Next base: position 36,766 of record JBNJEL010000003.1, on the reverse strand, counting down.
CCACGCTCATTAGCTTCTTTTCCGGTCATGACACCTTGGGAAGTGGAAATAACAGCAATTCCTAAACCACCTAATACCTGTGGGATTTCATTCTTATCAACATAAACTCTTAAACCAGGCTTACTAATTCTTTTCAGACCAGTAATCACCTTTTCGCCATTAGAACCATACTTCAAATATAATCTTAACTTACCTTGTCCGCTATTATCAATTCTTTTGTAATTTTCGATAAATCCTTCATCTTTTAATACCCGCGCCATCTCTTCTTTAACATTAGAGGCTGGGATATCTACTTTATCTTTAACAGTTAAATTAGCATTTCTAGTCCGTGTCAACATATCTGAAATTGGATCAGTTATAGCCATAACAAAGAACCTCCCTTCTAAATTTTAACTCTTACCAACTTGACTTCTTAACTCCTGGTAGTACACCTTTATGAGCTAATTCTCTAAAACAGATTCTACATAATTCAAATTTCTGTAGTACTCCATCAGCTCGACCACATCGTCGACAACGCATAACACCTCTAGTAGAATACTTTTGGTCCTTATTGGACTTTTCGATCTTAGATTTGCGAGCCACTAGCTTCCCTCCTTTTTTTAGTTATTATTCTACTGCTTAAACGGCATATTCATCAGTGATAATAATTCTTTAGCTTCTTCATCATTTTCAGCACTAGTTACAATCACTATATCCATACCCTGAATGCGATCTACATCATCAACATCAATCTCTGGGAATACTGTCTGATTATCAAGACCTAATGAATAATTTCCTCGACCATCAAAAGATTTAGTAGATAGACCTCTAAAGTCCCGTACCCGAGGTAAAGCAATATTAATTAACTTATATAAGAATTCATACATTCTCTCGCCGCGTAAAGTAACTTTACAACCAACCGGCATACCTTTTCTAATTTTGAAATTAGCAATCGATTTCTTAGCTCTAGTAACTACCGGCTGCTGTCCTGTAATTGTCTCTAACTGTTCTACAGCTCTATCTAATAGATTAACATTCTCATTTGCTTCTCCAATTCCCATATTAATTACAACTTTTTTAATATCCGGCACCTGCATTACATTATCATAATCAAACTTATCCATCAACTTATCAACAAATTCTTCTTGATATCTTTCTTTTAGTACTGTCATTAACTGTACCTCCTTCCGCTACAAACCGTAAAATAATTAGTCAATAATCTCTTCACACTCTTTACAGAAACGAACTTTACTACCATCATCTAAAATCTTCTTACCTGTCTTAACACTTGCACCACAGTGTTTACAGATTAATTTAACATTAGAGCTATCAACTGGAGCTTCTTGTTCAATAATACCGCCTTGAGGCATATCCTGACTAGGCTGAGCATGTTTATGAACAATATTAACTCCTTCTACAACTACTCTATTATCTTTTGGAAAAGCTTTCAATACCTTTCCTGTCTTTCCTTTATCATTTCCGGCAATTACTTTAACTTCATCATCTTTTTTAACATGTAACTTAGGAAGGGACATCTTAACTACCTCCTTTCAAAACTAAAGACTAAAATATCAATTATCAACTTATAATACTTCTGGCGCTAAGGAAATAATCCGCGTATACTTCTTATCACGTAGCTCTCTAGCTACAGGTCCGAAAATTCGTGTCCCTGTTGGATTATCATTATTATCGATCACTACAGCAGCATTCTCATCGAAACTAATATATGACCCATCTGGACGTCGATACTCTTTACTGACTCGCACAACTACTGCTTTTACAACCTCACCTTTATTTACCATGCCATCTGGAATAGCCTCTTTTACTGAAGCTATAATCGTATCTCCAATCGTAGCATACTTCTTCTTAGAACCGCCTAAAACCTTAGCACATAAGAGTTCACGGGCTCCTGAATTATCTGCTACTTTTAATCTTGATTCAACCTGAATCATTGTTAGCACCCTCCTTTCGTCAAGCGGACCACACAGTTATCTATTTAGCTTTACGTAAAATTTCATCAACTTTCCAATTCTTATGCTTGCTGATTGGCCGTGTCTCTATAATCTGTACTTTATCGCCAACCTTACATTCATTCTCTTCATCATGAACTTTAAAGCGAGAAGTCCGAGCGACTACTCTCTTATAAAGGTCATGTTGAGTCTTACGTTCGACTGCAACTACAACCGTTTTATCCATCTTATCACTGACAACGGTACCGATTCTTACCTTTTTCTTCTTTTTTTCCTCAGACATTCGATTACCTCCTCTACAGATTAGACATCTCTAACTTAGTAAATTTAATGTCTAATTTCTAATTCACGTTCATGTAAAATAGTCTTAACCCGAGCAATACTCTTCTTAACCTGTTTAATTCGAGACGGATTATCCAATTGAGCAGTTGCCTTCTGAAATCTTAAGTTAAATAATTCATCCTTTAAGTCGTCTAATTTATGTTCCAACTCTTCAGAAGTTAAATCTCTTAATTCATTAGCTTTCATTGCTGTCACCATCCATTCCTTCGCGTTTTACAAACTTAGTATTAATCGGCAACTTATGAGAAGCCAAACGCATTGCTTCTCTAGCAACTTCCTCTTCAACACCTGCAATTTCAAACATAACTCGACCAGGTTTAACTACTGCAGCCCAGTATTCTGGATCACCTTTACCAGAACCCATTCTAGTTTCAGCTGGCGTTGCTGTAACTGGCTTATCAGGGAAGATATTAACCCAAACTTTTCCTCCTCGTTTAGCATGACGAGTAATAGCAATTCGGGCTGCTTCGATTTGACGATTACTAATCCAAGCTGGCTCTAAAGCCTGTAAGCCATACTCTCCAAAATTAACTGTATTACCACGTGTAGCTTTTCCTTTTAAACGTCCACGATGCTGCTTTCTATGCTTAACCCGTTTTGGTAATAACATATTTTTGCCTCCTTTCTAAACCAGATCTCTATTCTTCGTCGTCCTCAACATCCGGTAGTACTTCACCTTTATTAATCCAAACTTTAACTCCAATCTTACCATAAGTTGTATAAGCTTCAGTAAATCCATAATCAATATCTGCTCGTAAAGTCTGTAGTGAAACTTTTCCTTCACTATAACCTTCAGTACGAGCCATCTCAGCACCACCAAGACGACCAGCAGCTTCAATACTAAATCCTTCAATACCGTCTTGTCGTAAAGCACGATTCATTGCCTGTCTCATAGCTCGTCTAAAGGAAACTCTCTGTTCTAATTGTCGAGCAACACTCTCAGCAATTAATTGTGCATTCTTTTCAGGATTCTTAACCTCTACAACGTTAATCTGTACTTTCTTACCTGTCATCTCTTGAATCTCACTGCGTAAAGCATTTACTTCTGATCCACCTTTACCGATTACCATACCCGGTCGTGCAGTATGAACATCTAACTTAATGCGATCAGCTGCTCTTTCAATTACAATCCGAGCAATACCGGCATCATACATCTTTTCCTTAATATGATTTCTAATATCTAAATCTTCATGTAACAGATCAGCATACTCATCCTTATCAGCATACCATTTTGCATCCCAGTCTTTAATAACACCAACTCTCAGTCCGTGTGGATGTACTTTCTGTCCCACTAATTATCCCTCCTTCTCATCTTTTTCTTTAACTTTAATAGTAATATGACTAGTTCGCTTATTTACTGGAGTAGCCTGCCCCATCGCTCGTGGTTTAAACCGCTTCATAGTTGGTCCTTCATTAACATAAGCTTCTGATATATATAATTCGTCTGGAATCATATCATGATTATTCTCAGCATTAGCAACTGCTGAATCAAGAACTTTTTCAATAATTTCTGCTCCTCGTTTAGGAGTATTACGTAAAATTCCTGCTGCTTTTCCAATATCTTTTCCCCGTACTAAATCAATTACTAATCTAGCTTTACGCGGAGAAATTCGTACCTGTTTAGCAATAGCTTTAGCTTCCATCTGTCAAACCTCCTTCTTTCTTTACTTAAGAGCTGTAGATCTCTCTGTATGTCTACTGTGTTCTCTAAATGTTCTTGTTGGAGCAAATTCACCTAATTTGTGACCTACCATCTCTTCAGTAATAAAGACTGGTACATGCTTACGCCCATCATAAACTGCAATCGTATGACCAACCATTTGAGGAAAGATAGTAGAATCTCGTGACCACGTCTTAATTACTTCTTTCTTATTAGCTTCATTTAGTTCTTCAACTTTAGCTAATAATTTCTTACTAATAAATGGTCCCTTTTTAACTGAACGACCCAAATCGGTTCCCTCCTTTTAAATCTTTATAGTTAAGCCTACTCTTTTTTCTCGTTACGACGACGAATGATTAATTCATCAGATTTCTTTGGCTTACGTGTCTTCTTACCAATTGTACGCTGTCCCCAAGGAGTAACTGGGTGTCTACCAGCTGGCTTCTTACCTTCTCCACCACCATGTGGGTGATCATGAGGGTTCATAGCTACACCGCGTACACTTGGTCGACGACCTAACCAACGACTACGACCTGCCTTACCGATTGTAACATTCTCATGTTCAATATTACCAACTTGACCTACTGTTGCTCTACATTCAGCATTAATTAATCTCACTTCACTAGAAGGTAATCTAACATGTACATACTTACCTTCCTTAGCCATTAATCGCGCCTGAGCACCAGCAGAACGAACTAGCTGTCCGCCTTTACCTGGTCGTAATTCTAGATTATGAATTACAGTACCAACCGGCATATTCTTCATCTTTAAAGCATTTCCTGGTTTAATATCTGCTTCAGAACCAGAAAGCACTTTATCTCCAACAGCTAAATCTTTAGGAGCTAAAATATATCTCTTCTCTCCATCTGCGTAATTTAGTAGTGCAATCCGTGCGGAACGATTAGGATCATATTCAATCGTAGCTACTTTAGCTGGAATACCATCTTTATCACGTTTGAAATCAATAATTCGATACTTCTTCTTATGACCTCCACCTCGACGTCGAGAAGTAATTCGACCATTTACATTTCGTCCACCAGTTTTTTTAATTGGTGCTAGTAGAGACTTCTCTGGCTCAGTAGATGTAATCTCATCAAAATTCTCTACAGTCATATATCTTCTCGACGGAGTTGTCGGCTTAAATGTCTTAATTGCCATCAAAATTCCCTCCTTTTTACTCTAAATTACATTCCTTCAAAGATTTCGATTCTATCTTCTGCACTTAACTTAACTCGTGCTTTCTTCCACTCCGGTCTATATCCTTCATGAACTCCCATTCTTCGTTTCTTACCTGGCATCCGACAAGTTGTAACCTTTTCTACTTTAACATCAAATATCTTCTGTACAGCATCTTTAATTTCAGGCTTATTAGCGTCTAAGGCTACCTTAAATGTATACCAATTCTCTTCTTCAATATCCATCATAGCTTTCTCGGAAACATGCGGCTGGATAATTACTTCTTGTGGTGAACGCATTATTTATCCAGCACCTCCTCTACTTTTTTAATAGCATCTTCAGTAATAATAATCTCTTCATTATCTAACAGATCATAAGTATTAATTGAATTAGCAACTAATACATTAACTTCTGGAATATTACGAGCTGATTTATATAGATTATCATCCTTATCAGCAGTAACGATTAATACTTTTTTATCTTTTGCTTCCAAAGAGTTAAGAACCTTAACCATATCTTTAGTCTTTGGAGTATTAAATTCAAACTTATCTACTACTTTTAGTTCATCTTCACGTACTTTAGAAGTTAAAGCAGACTTAACAGCTAATCGCTTAACCTTCTTTGGTACTTTTTTATCATAACTTCTTGGCTGCGGTCCAAAAGTAGTTCCTCCGCCAACCCAGATTGGAGAACGAATACTTCCGTGTCTAGCACGTCCTGTACCTTTTTGACGCCACGGCTTACGACCACCGCCGCTAACTTCACCTCTAGTCTTAGTAGCAGCACTACCCTTTCTGCGGGCAGCTAATTGAGCAGTAACTACCTCATGTACTACATGCTCATTAACTTCTATATCAAATATATCTTGATTAAGTTTTACTTCGCCTACTTGGCTACCTTCAGTGTTATATAAATCCAATTCAGGCATTCTTTATCCTCCTCTCTAACCAACTTATCCTTTCACTGAATCTTTAATCTGTACTAAACCTTTTTTAGGTCCTGGAATCGCACCTTTTACAGCAATAATATTTTTCTCAGCATCTACTTTAGCAACTTTTAAGTTCTGAATAGTTACCTTCTTTCGACCCATTCGTCCCGGCATCTTTTTACCTTTAAAGACTCTAGCGGGATCAGCAGAAGCACCAATTGAACCTGGTAATCTATAATTACGAGAACCGTGTGTCTTAGGTCCTAAGTTGAAGTTCCAACGCTTAACTGTACCAGCAAAACCTTTACCTTTAGAAGTACCTGTTACATCTACTTTATCTCCTACGGCAAAGATATCAGCTGTAATTTCATCTCCTACTTCAAATTCATCTTCATCTTCAACCCTAACCTCTTTTACATACTTCTTAGGTTCTACACCATATTTATCAAAATGGCCCTTTAATGGTTTATTAACTCTACTCTCTTTTACATCTTCAAATCCCAGCTGTACAGCACTATAACCATCTACCTCTTCAGTCTTCTTTTGCACTACTGAACAAGGCCCAGCTTCAATTACTGTTACTGGAACCACTTCTCCATCATCATTAAAAATCTGTGTCATTCCTACTTTCTTACCTAAAATTTCTTTTGTCATTGCTTATTGCACCTCCTCATAGTTCGATAATCCTGACTACGAATTAATTATAACTTTATTTCAATATCTACGCCAGCTGGTAGATCTAACCGCATCAAAGAGTCAACTGTCTTTGAAGTCGGTTCTAAGATATCAATCAATCTCTTATGTGTTCTCATCTCAAACTGCTCCCGCGCTTTTTTATGAACATGCGGCGAACGTAAAACAGTGAATACCTCTTTTTTAGTTGGTAACGGTACTGGACCAGAAACTTCAGCTCCAGTTCGTTTAGCTGTTTCTACAATCTTTGTCGCTGATTTATCTAATAGCTGATGTTCATAAGCTTTTAAGCGAATTCTAATCTTTTCTTGAGCCGTCTTTGGCATACTAACCACCTCCATTGGAGAAATATTACACAGAAAAAAGATGAGGAGAAGTCCTTATCTCCTCATTCTCTTTTAATATCGCAATCTATCTATTCAATAATTTCAGTAATTACACCTGCTCCTACAGTCTTACCGCCTTCTCTAATTGCAAATCTTAGTCCTTCTTCCATTGCTATTGATGTGATTAACTCTACTTCCATCTCTACGTTATCGCCCGGCATTACCATCTCTACACCCTCTGGTAAGTTAATATCTCCTGTTACATCTGTTGTTCTGAAATAAAACTGTGGACGATATCCATCAAAGAATGGCGTATGTCTTCCACCTTCATCTTTACTTAGTACATAAACCTCTGCTTTAAAGTGAGTATGAGGTGTGATGGAACCAGGTTCAGCTAATACTTGACCTCGCTCGATATCTTCTCGGTCAATACCTCTAAGTAATGCTCCAATATTATCTCCTGCTACTGCTTCATCTAACATCTTTCTAAACATCTCTACTCCTGTAACTACTGTCTCTTCTGTCTCTTTGACTCCTACTAATTCTGCTTCGTCTCCTGGATGTAGCTTACCGCGCTCTAAGCGTCCTGTTGCTACTGTTCCTCGTCCTTTAATTGTAAATACATCTTCAACCGGCATTAAGAACGGCTTATCTGTTTCTCGTTCTGGTGCTGGTAAATGTGAATCTACTGCATCCATTAATTTCAAGATCTGTCCGCACCATTCACAATCTCTTTCTCCACAAGCACACTCTAATGCTTTAAGAGCAGATCCAACAACAATCGGTGCTTCATCTCCATTAAAGTCATACTCATTTAATAACTCTCTTACTTCCATCTCTACTAATTCGATTAGCTCTTCATCTTCTACCATATCTGCTTTGTTTAAGAAGACTACGATATTCGGTACATTTACCTGACGAGCTAATAGTAAGTGTTCTCTTGTCTGCGGCATTGGCCCATCAGCAGCAGATACTACTAATAAAGCTCCGTCCATCTGTGCTGCACCTGTAATCATATTCTTAACATAGTCTGCGTGTCCTGGACAGTCAACGTGAGCATAATGACGATTTTCTGTTTCATACTCAACATGAGAAGTTGCAATTGTAATTCCTCGTTCCTTCTCTTCAGGAGCATTATCGATATCTTCGAAGTTAGCAGATCCTTCTTCTCCTTTAGCTAATACCTTAGTAATTGCTGCTGTTGTTGTTGTCTTTCCGTGGTCAACGTGCCCAATAGTACCAATATTCATATGCGGCTTATTTCTCTCAAACTTTTCTTTTGCCATTCTTTTCTCCTCCTTTTATTAATTACATCCTTATTTAAAAAATAATTTAGTACTAATTCTCTTCTTGAATCTCCTTAGCAATACTACTTGGTACTTCTCCATAGTGGTCAAACTGCATTACATAATTCGCTCGACCCTGAGTCTTAGAACGTAAGTCTGTAGCATAGCCAAACATTTCAGATAATGGAACATAAGCTTTAATTACTTTAGCATTACCTCGCTGCTCCATACCTTCAACTCGAGCTCGGCGCCCATTTAAATCACCAATTACATCTCCCATGTATTCTTCGGGAGTAGTAACTTCTACTTCCATAACTGGCTCTAATAGAACTGGGTTAGCTTGACGAACACCTTTTTTAAATGCCTTCGAACCAGCAACTTTAAATGCCATCTCTGAGGAGTCAACTTCGTGATGCGAACCATCATTTAAGCTGACTTTAATATCAACCATTGGATAGCCTGCTAAAACACCATCTTCCATCGCTTCCTCAATTCCATCTTCAACAGCTGGAATATAATCACGCGGAATTACTCCTCCTACAATATTATCTTCAAACTCAAAGCCTTCGCCTGCTTCTAATGGTTCGATTTCAATAATCGCATGTCCATACTGTCCTCGACCACCAGACTGACGAACAAATTTGCTTTCAGCTTCTGTCTTTTCCTTAATTGTTTCACGATAAGCTACCTGTGGTTGACCAATATTAGCTTCTACATTAAATTCTCGTGTTAGACGATCAACAATTACTTCTAAGTGCAACTCACCCATACCAGAAATAATTGTCTGGCCTGTCTCTTCATCAGTCTTAACCTGGAAAGTTGGATCCTCTTCAGCTAAGCTCTGTAGCGCTTGACCTAATTTATCTTGATCTTTTTGAGTCTTTGGTTCAATTGCAACTGCAATTACTGGTTCCGGAAATTCCATTGACTCTAAAATAATTGGATCCTCTTCGCTACATAAAGTATCACCAGTAGATGTATTCTTAAGACCTACCGCTGCAGCTAAGTCACCTGCATAAACTGCATCTCGTTCTTCACGATGGTTAGCGTGCATCTGTAAAATTCGGCTAACTCTTTCTTTCTCTTCCTTAGTAGAGTTATAAATGTAAGATCCAGCTTCCAAAACTCCAGAATAAGCTCTAAAGAATGCTAATTTACCAACATATGGATCAGACATTATCTTAAAGGCTAACGCAGAAAATGGCTCATCATCATCAGCTGGTCGAGTATCTTCCTCCTCAGTCTCCGGATCCATACCTTCAATTGGAGGAATATCTACAGGAGAAGGTAGGTAATCTACAACAGCATCTAACATTGGCTGAATACCCTTATTCTTTAAAGCAGTACCACACATTACTGGAGTAAATTCAGTATCAATAACTCCCTTACGAATTGCTGTCTGAATCTCTTCTTCAGTAATCTCTTCATCCTCTAAATACTTCATCATTAATTCTTCATCTACTTCAGCAACTGCTTCTAATAATCGCTCTCTATACTCTTCAGCCTGCTCTTGTAAATCTTCAGGAATCTCTTGTTCTTCATAATCAATTCCTAACTCATCATCATAAACAATAGCCTTCATACTTACTAAATCAACTACTCCAGCGAAATCATCTTCTTTACCGATTGGTAGCTGAATTGGTACTGGATTAGCGTCAATTCGTTCTTCCATCATATCAACTACATTATAAAAATCCGCTCCAGTACGATCCATCTTATTTACAAATGCAAAGCGTGGTACATTATATCGATCAGCCTGTCTCCACACAGTTTCAGATTGTGGTTCTACTCCTCCAACTGAACAGAAAACACCAATTGCACCATCTAATACTCTAAGTGATCTTTCTACCTCTACTGTAAAGTCCACGTGTCCTGGCGTATCTATAATATTAATTCTATGATCGCGCCACTGACAAGTAGTAGCAGCAGAAGTAATTGTAATACCACGTTCCTGTTCTTGTTCCATCCAGTCCATCTGGGATGCACCATCATGAGTCTCACCCATCTTATGAACTCGACCTGTATAGAACAAGATACGCTCAGTAGCAGTAGTCTTACCAGCATCTATGTGTGCCATTATTCCAATATTTCTTGTCTTTTTTAAGGGAAATTGTCTACCCACTGTTTAACCTCCTTATAGTACAACTATTCAACAAAATTTACCATCTATAGTGAGCAAAAGCTTTATTAGCTTCAGCCATCTGATGGATCTCTTCTTTCTTACGAACTGCGCCACCTTCTTCATTATAAGCATCAATTACTTCATTCGATAATCTATCAACCATCTTACGCTCTCCACGATTACGAGCTGAATCAATTAACCACCGCAACCCTAAAGTTACACGACGTTCATTATCTACTTCTACCGGAACTTGATAATTAGCTCCACCAACACGTCGTGACTTTATCTCTAATACAGGCATAATATTATTTAAAGCTTCCTTAAATACTTCGATTGCACTATCGCCTGTATTCTTTTCAACTTTAGCCATTGCTTTATAAAAAATCTTTTCTGCTAAACTCTTCTTACCATCATACATCAACTTATTGATTGCTTTAGTAACTAGGCGGCTATTAAATACAGGATCTGGTGTAACGCCCCTGCTTCCCGCTGCATACTTTCGTGACATCTAAATCCCCCCTTTGATTAAGGTGCTTAATTATTTAAAAATTAATTTAAGGCTTTTTAACTCCATACTTAGAACGTGCTTGTCTTCTATCTTCAACCCCCGCAGTATCTAAAGCACCACGTACAATTGTATATCTTACACCTGGTAAGTCCTTAACTCTTCCTCCTCTAACTAATACTACAGAGTGTTCTTGGAGGTTATGTCCTTCACCAGGAATATAAGCTGTTACCTCTTTTCCATTAGTTAGACGTACTCGAGCTATCTTTCTTAAAGCAGAGTTCGGCTTTTTTGGTGTGGCAGTATAAACTCGAATACAAACACCTCTTTTTTGTGGAGCACCTCCTAAAGCAGGAGCTTTATTCTTCTTCTTAACCTTCTTTCTTCCTTTACGAATCAACTGATTAATAGTAGGCATCACTACACCCCCTTCCACAAATCTAGCAAACAAGTATTCTTTAAAGGAGAGGTAATAACGCCCCTCTCCTTAATTATACTAAATCCTAAACCAAAATTTATCTATACTAAATTTAGACAGCACTTGACCTTAATCACAACACACTTACGTATTGTAACACGTCAATTTCTAACTGTCAAGAATTTAATAATTTTTTATGATTTTTTTGCTTTATTCTGCAGATGAAGCTGCTTTTGACTCTTCTATACTTTCTTCATCTCTAGCAACATCAATATCGATATCACGATATCTTTTCATTCCTGTACCCGCTGGAATTAACTGACCAATAATTACATTCTCTTTCAAACCTACTAGTGGATCACTCTTACCATCAAGAGAAGATTCAGTTAAAATCCTAGTAGTTTCTTGGAATGAAGCTGCAGATAAGAAGCTTTCAGTTGCTAAAGATGCTTTAGTTATTCCTAATAATTGCGGTTCAGCCGTTGCTGGTTCCTGATTATTAGCAATTGCATCTTCATTAGCCTCTTCAAATTCAAAGATATTAACTAACTTACCAGGTAATAAATTAGTATCACCAGACTCCTTAACCTTAACTTTATCTAACATCTGTCTTAAGACTACTTCAATATGTTTATCATCTATCTCTACACCTTGTGAACGGTAAACATCTTGTACTTCGCGCAATAAATACTTCTGTACTGCCCGTACACCACGAATATTTAAGATATCTTCCGGATCTAATGGCCCTTTAGTTAATCGCTGTCCAGTTTCTACATAATCTCCATCTTCAACCTTTAACTCAGAACCATAAGGCAATTTATAAGTCTTTTGTTTACCATCATCAGTCTTAATCACTGCTTTATAGGAGTTAGTAGTTTCTACTAAATTCATTTTACCACTTAATTCAGTAACAATCGCTTGGCCTTTTGGAGTTCTAGCTTCAAACAGCTCTTCTACACGCGGTAAACCTTGTGTGATGTCATCACCAGCAACACCGCCAGTATGGAAGGTACGCATTGTTAACTGAGTACCTGGTTCACCAATCGATTGAGCTGCAATAATACCTACTGACTCACCAACATTAACTCTTCTACCTGTAGTCAAATCGTGTCCATAACATTTAGAGCAGACACCTTTTTTAGTACGACAGGTTAGTACCGAACGAACTTCAACCTTTTCGATACCTGCTGCTGCAACTTCAGCTGCTAAATCTTCATTAACTAATTCTCCACCTTCGACTATAACTTCTTCGGTAGCAGGATGAGTGATATCTTCATTAACTATACGGCCAGTAATTCTCTCTTCTAAAGATTCAATTACTTCACCCTCATCAGTAATTGGTTCTAATAAGATGCCATCATCAGTACCGCAGTCCTCTTCTCTAACTATTACATCTTGAGAAACATCAACTAATCTTCGCGTTAAATAACCGGAGTCAGCCGTCCTTAAAGCGGTATCAGCTAATCCTTTTCGAGCACCATGAGTAGAAATAAAGTACTCTAATACTGTTAGTCCTTCTCGGAAATTAGCTTTAATTGGTAAATCAATAATCTGTCCTGATGGATCAGCCATCAGTCCTCTCATTCCACCTAACTGAGTAATCTGCGAAGTATTACCTCGTGCTCCGGAAGTAGCCATCATATAGATGGAATTAGTCTCAGTTAAGTTATCGATCATCTCTTCGGTAACTTCATCTTTAGCTTGACCCCAGACATTAATAACCTTCTGATATCTTTCTTTCTCTGTAATCAAACCGCGTCTATACTGCTGCTCGATCTCACGAACTTTCTCTTCTGATTCTTCTAAAATCTGCGGTTTCTTCTCTGGTACCTCTACATCAGTTACACCAATTGTAATTCCTGATTTAGTAGAGTACTCAAAAGTAATCTGTTCTAATCGATCTAAGATATCAGCTGTCTGATTAGGCCCAAACTTCTTATGACACTTACCAACTATATCCGCTAAATCTCCTTTATCTAAGATCTGATTATAAAATTCCAGTTCCTCTGGAAAGATATCATTAAATAGAACACGTCCTACAGTTGTATCGATCCATTCCCCATCTAATTTATACTTAATTGGAGTCTGAATTTCAACATAATCATTCTCATAAGCTCTTAAGATTTCATCGGAATCACCGAAAATCTTACCTTCGCCTTTTAAACCTTCTTTCTCCATTGTCATATAGTAAGCACCTAAGACCATATCCTGCGATGGAACAGCAATTGCTTCACCATCTGCTGGAGATAATAAGTTATAAGTAGAAAGCATTAGTAATCGCGATTCTGCTTGTGCCTCCGCAGATAATGGTACGTGTACTGCCATCTGATCACCATCAAAGTCAGCATTATAAGCAGGACAGACCAATGGATGAACCCTAATTGCTTTACCTTCAACTAAGACTGGCTCGAAAGCTTGAATACCTAGACGATGCAGTGTCGGCGCTCGATTTAATAAGACTGGATGTTCTTTAATGACATCTTCTAAAATATCCCAGATCTCTTCATCTAACTTTTCTACCTTACCTTTAGCACTTTTGATATTATGAGCTAGATCTTCTTCAACTAACCTCTTCATTACAAATGGCTTAAAGAGTTCTAATGCCATTTTCTTAGGCAAACCACACTGATGCATCTTTAAATTAGGTCCCACTACAATTACTGATCGACCTGAATAATCAACACGCTTACCTAATAAGTTCTGTCTAAAGCGTCCTTGCTTACCTTTAAGCATATCACTTAATGATTTTAGTGGGCGATTACCAGCACCAGTAACTGGACGTCCTCGACGACCATTATCAATTAAAGCATCAACAGCTTCTTGTAACATCCGCTTCTCATTTCTGATAATGATATCAGGAGCACCTAAATCTAATAAGCGCTTTAAACGATTATTACGATTAATAACCCGTCGGTATAGATCATTTAAATCAGAGGTAGCAAAGCGACCTCCATCTAACTGAACCATCGGCCTCAACTCAGGAGGAATTACTGGAATAGCCTCTAAGATCATCCACTCTGGTCGATTATCAGATTTATATAATCCATCAATCACCTTTAATCTCCGTACAGCTCGTTTACGCCGTTGACCAGAAATATCCTTAATCTCAGATTTTAATTCTCTAACCTCTTCTTCTAAATCCATATTCTGCAGAATCCTCTTAACAGCTTCTGCTCCCATTCCAGCTTCAAAGTTACCCCCGTACTTAATCTTTGCCTCACGATACTCTTCTTCGCTTAATAACTGTTTTTCACTTAATGGCGTCTCTCCAGGATCAATAACTATATAAGAAACAAAATAAAGTACTTTCTCTAATGAACGAGGTGACATATCCATAATTAAACCTAAACGACTAGGAATCCCTTTAAAGTACCAGATATGTGAAACAGGAGCAGCCAGCTCAATATGTCCCATTCTTTCTCGACGCACTTTAGAACGAGTAACTTCTACTCCACAGCGGTCACAGACAACTCCTTTGTATCTTACCCGCTTATACTTGCCGCAGTGACACTCCCAATCCTTAGTCGGTCCAAAGATCTTTTCACAAAAAAGGCCCTCTTTTTCGGGCTTTAGAGTTCTATAATTAATTGTTTCGGGTTTCTTAACCTCTCCACTAGACCAATTTCTAATCTGCTCCGGAGAAGCTAAACCAATCTTCATAGAATCGAAATTATTTGCATTAAACAAGGGCTTCTCTCCCTCCTTTAAATTTAATAGCCATTTTGTAATTTAAACTTAGATTAATTTACTCCTCAGCACTCTCATCATCTTCATCTAAGTCTAAACCTAATTTCTTAGTTGTATCATTAACTACTTCTTCATTTTCCTCTATTTCTAATTCTTCATCTTCATCAGAATAGACTTTAGTATCAAGACCAATACTCTGCATCTCTTTAATTAGTACCTTAAATGATTCTGGAATACCTGGTTCTGGTATATTCTCACCCTTAACTATTGATTCATAAGCCTCTACTCTACCAACAACATCATCGGACTTAACTGTTAACATCTCTTGAAGTGAGTAAGAAGCACCATAAGCTTCTAGAGCCCAAACTTCCATCTCACCAAGACGCTGTCCACCAAATTGAGCTTTACCACCCAATGGCTGTTGAGTTACTAAGGAGTATGGCCCTGTAGAGCGAGCGTGAATCTTATCGTCAGCTAAATGATGTAACTTTAGGATATACATATAGCCAACTGTAATTCTCTCTTCGAATCGTTCTCCGGTTCGACCATCATATAGTTCCATCTTTCCATCACGCGGTAAGCCTGCTTCTTCTAAGGCATCCATAACATCTTCTTCTGTCGCTCCATTAAAGACAGGCGTTTCAACATGAATACCTAATGCTTTAGCAGCCCAACCTAAGTGCGTTTCTAATACCTGGCCTAAATTCATCCGTGATGGTACTCCTAGAGGATTAAGTAAGATCTCTACTGGTTCACCATTTGGTAAAAACGGCATATCTTCCTCCGGTAAAACACGAGAAATAACACCCTTGTTCCCATGACGACCAGCTAGCTTATCCCCTACTTCTATCTTACCCTTGCGGGCTATGAAGATTCTAACTAACTTATTAACTCCCGGCTTTAAGTCATCACCATCATCACGAGAAAAGACTTTAACATCAACTACAATTCCTTTTTCACCATGTGGTACTTTAAGTGAAGTATCTCTAACTTCTCTAGCCTTTTCACCAAAGATAGCTCTTAATAAACGTTCCTCAGCTGATAGTTCTGTTTCTCCTTTAGGAGTTACTTTTCCTACTAAAATATCCCCCGGCCCTACTTCAGCACCAGGTCTTATAATTCCACGATCATCTAAATCCTTAAGTGCATCTTCTCCTACATTTGGAATATCTCTAGTAATCTCTTCTGGGCCTAACTTAGTATCTCGTGCCTCAGCTTCATGCTCTTCAATATGAATCGAAGTTAGACTATCATCTTTAACTAATTTTTCACTAATTAAGATAGCATCCTCGTAATTATAACCTTCCCACGGCATAAAGGCAACCAAACAGTTACGACCTAACGCTAATTCTCCTTGGTCAGTAGCGGGTCCATCAGCAATGACATCCCCTTCTTTTACCTGATCACCTTGGCGTACAATTGGTTTCTGATTCATACAAGTACCCTGATTAGAACGAACAAATTTATCTAAAATATACTTATCTGCTTCTCCGTCATCAGTCTTAACTAAAATCTTTTCACCAGTTACTTTTATTGCTTCGCCATCATTCTTAGCTACTACAGTTGCTCCTGAATCTTTAGCGGCTTTATATTCAATACCAGTTCCTACATAAGGAGCATCAGTCTTAAGTAAAGGTACTCCCTGCCGCTGCATATTAGTCCCCATTAAAGCTCGGTTAGCATCATCATTCTCTAAAAATGGAATTAAAGCCGCAGAAACACTAACAATCTGCCCTGGTGATACATCAATATAATCAACCTTATCTTTATTAACTTCTAGGATATCTTCTCTATGTCTAACTCGCGGTCGATCGTCAGTAATATATCCTTCCTCATCTAATTTAACATTAGCCTGAGTAATAACGTGTCCTTCCTCTTCATCTGCTGTCAAGTACTCTATTTCTCCAGTAACCTGACCATCCTCTACTTTACGATAAGGAGTCATAATAAATCCATACTCATTAGTACTACCGTAAAGACAGAGCGAACCGATCAGACCGATATTAGGCCCCTCAGGAGTCTCGATTGGGCAAATTCTACCATAATGAGTATGGTGTACATCACGCACATCAAAGCCTGCCCGCTCTCTACTTAAACCACCAGGACCTAAAGCACTCATTCTTCTCTTATGTGTTAATTCAGATAATGGATTAGTTTGATCCATGAATTGTGACAGCTGACTACTACCAAAAAATTCTTTAATGGCTGCAACAACTGGTCGAGTATTAATTAATGCTTGGGGAGTAATTACATCAATATCTTGAATAGTCATTCGTTCTCTAATAACACGTTCCATTCGCGAAAGACCAATTCTAAATTGATTTTGTAGTAATTCACCTACAGTCTTCAAACGGCGATTACCTAAGTGATCAATATCATCAATTTGAGCATCGTTATCATCATGAATCAATTTAATTAAGTACTTAACTGTAGAAACTATATCTTCTTTCTGTAAAGTTCGTTGTTCAATATCAGTATCTAAGCCTAATTTCTTATTGATCTTATAACGACCTACATTAGCTAAATCATAGCGCTTAGGATCAAAAAATAGTGATTCAATTAAATTCTCTGCACTCTCTATTGTCGGCGGTTCTCCCGGTCTTAACTTCTTATAAAGTTCAATTAATGCTTCTTCTCTATTCTCAGTATTATCACGGTCAATAGTATCATGCACTATCTCATGATCACCAAATAAATCTATCAATTCTGCATTCGTGCCGTAACCTAAAGCTCTAAATAATACAGTAGACGGCATCTTTCGTGCCCGATCCACTCTAACAGCTATGATTCTTTTCTTATCATATTCAAACTCAATCCACGCACCACGATTAGGAATAATCTTTCCATCATACAATTGACGTCCATCTTGAGTACGTTCCGCTCCAAAATAGACTCCAGCCGATCTAATTAACTGATTAACGATTACTCTTTCAGCACCATTAATAATAAACGTCCCTTTATCAGTCATTAGTGGCAAATCGCCCATGAATACTTCCTGTTCTTTTACTTCACCAGTTTCTTGATTGATCAATCTAACTTTAACTTCTAAAGGAGCCGAATAAGTTACATCACGATTCTTACTTTCTATTTCATCATACTTAGGCTCTCCTAAAGAGTAATCAAGAAACTCTAATACTAAATTCTCTGAAAAATCTTGAATCGGTGAAATCTCATCAAACATCTCTAATAATCCATTATCTAAAAACCACTGATAAGATTCCTTTTGAGTCTTAAGTAAGTATGGTTTCTCCATTCCATCATCAACTTTAGCAAAACTTCTTCTTTGACGTCTAAGAGAGGTCTCCGGCTTGGCCATAAATAAAACTCACCCCCACTAATTTTCTAAACTTACAATAAATTATTCTTCTTTTATAGCTTATTACATAAAATAACCAAATTAATTAATAAGTATCATAACAATAATATTGTGGATAAATTACTCTTTAAATATACATTTTTACACTATCTTCTAGCTAAAATTTATTTAAATGGCTAATCTAGGGTAAATTAACCTCATTTTATTATTATCATAACAATTAATAACGATAACATAACTTTTGGATAATGTCAAGAATATTTTCTATAATAAGATAACAAAAGCACTCTGCTAATTTAACAGAGTGCTTTTTTATCTATATCTGCACATTTTCAATTATAAGTAATTGAGGTAATTACTTAAGTTCGATTGTTGCACCAGCTTCTTCTAGCTGCTCTTTAATATCTTCAGCTTCTTCTTTCTCTACTCCTTCTTTTACAGCACTAGGAGCACCATCAACTAAAGCTTTAGCATCTTTAAGCCCTAAGTCAGTTACCTCTCTTACAGCTTTAATTACTTTAATCTTACTGCCACCAGCAGATTCAATAACTACATCAAATTCTGATTGCTCTTCTTCTTCACCAGCATCTCCACCAGCAGCTGGAGCTCCTGCCATAGCTACAGGTGCAGAAGCAGAAACATCAAACTTCTCTTCTAATTCTTCAACTAATTCAGCTAATTCAAGAACAGTCATATTTTCAATAGCTTCCATAATTTCTTCTTTAGTCATTATCTTCACCTCCTTACAACACTAGCTTACAGATAACCTTAATATCTATAACAAATCTATAAAACTATGCTTCCTTATCTTCCTTAATAGCATTTAACACAGCAGCTAAACTTCTTAATGGATCGTTTAAAGCATTTACTAAACCATTAACCGGTGCTTTCATCTTAGATAATGTTTGAGCAATCAACTCTTTTCGTGATGGAATATCAGCTAAAGAAGTAATCTGCTCTTGGTCAATTAAGCTTCCTTCTAAGATGCCAGCTTTAATCTCTAATGCTTCATGTTCCTCAGCAAAATCAGCTAAAACTCTAGCTGGAGCTACTGGGTCTTCCTCAGAAAAAGCAATAGCTGTTGGACCAGTTAAGTACTCATCTACTTCTTCTCGTTCAGCATTCTTAGCCGCTAAGCGAGCTAATGTATTCTTAACTACTTTATAATCAACATCAGCCTCTCTTAATTGAGCTCGCAATTCTGTCATTTCAGCTACATCTAAACCACAGTAATCAGTTAATACGGCTGATTTAGCTTTATTAAATTTATCAGTTAATTCTTCTACAACTAATTCTTTTTCTCGTTTAGGCAATCTGTCCACCTCCTTTACCACTAAAAAAAGCCTCCGTAGACAGCCGGAGACCTCATAAACTGATTAGATGAATTAATTTATTTACACTTAAGCAAATAATTTCAGATCAACAATTTAAACTTATCTGCTTTTGTACTCATCTATTATCAGCCTCGGCAGGCAGATTTAAGCCTTTATTTAGGCACCTACTGTCTACAGCTCTATATACTTTTCTTTTCGACTCACAGGTGGAATTATAACATAACCTTAAATGTTAGTCAACTATTTGACTAAATTAATTTTAGATTATTCAAAAAGATCGCGAGCAACTTGTGGGTCAATCTTAATTCCAGGCCCCATAGTAGCAGAAACTGTGATATTTAAAATATAACGACCTTTAGCTCCAACAGGTCTCGACCTAATAATCTCGTCACAGATAGTTTTAAAGTTCTCATATAATTCATCAACTTCAAAAGTATCTTTACCAATAGGCAAGTGGACATTACCTCCATCATCAGCACGATACTCAATCTTACCTGCTTTAACTTCTTTAATTGCTTTCTCTAGATCAAAAGTTACAGTCCCTACTTTAGGATTAGGCATTAACCCTTGCGGACCTAAGATTGGACCTAACTTACCAACTACACTCATCAAATCCGGAGTAGCAATTGCTACATCAAAATCCATCCAGCCTTCTTCAATTCTTTCAGCTAGATCTTCACTGCCAACTACATCAGCACCAGCATTTTCTGCTTCTTTTGCTTTCTCACCCTGAGCAAAGACAGCAACTTTAATATCTTGTCCAGTTCCTTCCGGTAAAACAACAGTATCTCTTAACTGTTGGTCATTCTTCCCTGGATCAATTCCTAATTTAAACGATACTTCAATTGACTCTTCAAAATTAGCAGTTGCCGTTTCTTTAGCTAACTCAAGAGCTTCCTTAGCTCCATATTGTTGATCACGATCAATCTTTTCTAATGACTCTTCATATCTCTTTGACATTAATAACTCCTCCTTTGTGGTTAACGGATTCTCCTCCCACAAAATGATCCTAATTAAGAATTACTCGTCATCTTCTACAACAATACCAGCACTACGAGCAGTACCAGCAATCATTCTCATAGCAGATTCTAAATTAGCTGCATTTAGATCTTCCATCTTAGTCTTAGCAATCTCTTCTAAATCCTCTTTAGTTACAGTTCCTACTTTATCCATATTTGGCTCACCAGAACCACTTTCAATACCTGCTGCTTTCTTTAATAGATCAGAAGCAGGTGGAGATTTAGTAATAAAGTCAAAAGAACGATCTGCATAAACAGTAATCTCTACTGGAATAATATTTCCAGCTTGATCAGCAGTTTTAGCATTAAATGCCTTACAAAATTCCATAATATTCACACCATGCTGTCCTAAAGCAGGACCTACCGGTGGAGCTGGATTAGCTTCTCCTGCTGGAATCTGTAAACTAATATTTCCTACTACTTTCTTAGCCATCACTCAACACCTCCTTAAATATCTTCAATTTGATTAAAGTTTAGTTCTACCGGTGTCTGTCGACCAAACATTGACACCATTACAGTCAACTTACCTTTATCTACATCAATCTCTTGGATTTCACCTACAAAATCTTCAAACGGACCATCTATTACTTTTACTTCGTCACCAACTTCTAAATCTATATCTACTTCAGATTCACTTAATCCCATCTCCTGTTTAATAGTTCTAACTTCAGCATCAGTTACAGGAACAGGCTTAGAACCAGATGCTCCAGCAAAGCCAATTACTCCCGGCGTGTTGCGAACAACATACCACGAGTCATCATCCATCTTCATCCTAATTAAGACATAACCCGGAAAGAATTTCTCCTTTTCAACTTCCTTTTTGCCGCCTTTAGCCTTAATCTTATCTTTAGATGGAATTAAGATTTTAACTATCTTCTCTTCCATTCCAGTCGTCTTAATTCGCTGTTCTAAATTCGATTTAACCTTATCTTCACGCCCTGAATAAGTATGAATAGCGTACCATTCTGCTTCTTCACTCATAAAAGGGAGTCCTTAGTAGGACCTACACCTCCCTCTAATTAAGAATCAAAGGAGTAATAACTTTTGAAAATAATAGATCTACTCCTCCAATAAATGCCGCTACTACTAGTACAGTCACAATTACTACTGTAGTATAGGATAATAAAACCTGTCGATCAGGCCAATTAACTTTCTTTAATTCGGCTTTAACTTCTCGTAAAAATTGACGAATTTTACTGAACGCCCCTTCGTCATTAGCCATTATCTCACACCCTTATATTAAAAACATTATTTAGTCTCCTTGTGGATAGTATGTTCACCACAGAACTTACAAAACTTCTTCATTTCTAATCGATCCCGAGTATTAGACTTATTCTTAGTTGTCGAATAGTTACGTTGGCTACACTTCGTACAAGCTAAAGTAATAGTCTCTCTCATTAGTGCCACCTCCTCAAACAGAAAGCCCAGTTACAAATTAACACTTCCTTACTGTATCATACTTTAACTCAAAAGTCAAAAAAATTACTAATCAACTCTTCGGCACTAAAGAAAAAGCAGGTAGAAAACTACCCACTTTTTATGATATAAAGGCTTATTAATTTTTATTCAATAATTTCAGTAATTACGCCTGCTCCTACAGTCTTACCGCCTTCTCTAATTGCAAATCTTAGTCCTTCTTCCATTGCTATTGATGTGATTAACTCTACTTCCATCTCTACGTTATCGCCCGGCATTACCATCTCTACACCCTCTGGTAAGTTAATATCTCCTGTTACATCTGTTGTTCTGAAATAAAACTGTGGACGATATCCATCAAAGAATGGCGTATGTCTTCCACCTTCATCTTTACTTAGTACATAAACCTCTGCTTTAAAGTGAGTATGAGGTGTGATGGAACCAGGTTCAGCTAATACTTGACCTCGCTCGATATCTTCTCGGTCAATACCTCTAAGTAATGCTCCAATATTATCTCCTGCTACTGCTTCATCTAACATCTTTCTAAACATCTCTACTCCTGTAACTACTGTCTCTTCTGTCTCTTTGACTCCTACTAATTCTGCTTCGTCTCCTGGATGTAGCTTACCGCGCTCTAAGCGTCCTGTTGCTACTGTTCCTCGTCCTTTAATTGTAAATACATCTTCAACCGGCATTAAGAACGGCTTATCTGTTTCTCGTTCTGGTGCTGGTAAATGTGAATCTACTGCATCCATTAATTTCAAGATCTGTCCGCACCATTCACAATCTCTTTCTCCACAAGCACACTCTAATGCTTTAAGAGCAGATCCAACAACAATCGGTGCTTCATCTCCATTAAAGTCATACTCATTTAATAACTCTCTTACTTCCATCTCTACTAATTCGATTAGCTCTTCATCTTCTACCATATCTGCTTTGTTTAAGAAGACTACGATATTCGGTACATTTACCTGACGAGCTAATAGTAAGTGTTCTCTTGTCTGCGGCATTGGCCCATCAGCAGCAGATACTACTAATAAAGCTCCGTCCATCTGTGCTGCACCTGTAATCATATTCTTAACATAGTCTGCGTGTCCTGGACAGTCAACGTGAGCATAATGACGATTTTCTGTTTCATACTCAACATGAGAAGTTGCAATTGTAATTCCTCGTTCCTTCTCTTCAGGAGCATTATCGATATCTTCGAAGTTAGCAGATCCTTCTTCTCCTTTAGCTAATACCTTAGTAATTGCTGCTGTTGTTGTTGTCTTTCCGTGGTCAACGTGCCCAATAGTACCAATATTCATATGCGGCTTATTTCTCTCAAACTTTTCTTTTGCCATTCTTTTCTCCTCCTTTTATTTTAACCTTAAATTATATGTATAATTAGAAAATTAATTAAAGATTATAGCCAATTTCCATTGGCTATAATCTTTATCTTGTCCAATTAAATTTTATTAATTTCAATAATTGGAGCCCACGACCGGACTTGAACCGGTGGCTTCATCCTTACCATGGATGTGCTCTACCACTGAGCTACGTGGGCTCACCAAAGTAATATTTTACTTAACATAGTCCACAATAAACATTATATGTTGTTCAGTATTATAAATCAAGAAAAATATATTTCTTTTTAAAACTTCTATCTTTAATTAAACAGGAAAATTAATCATTATTACAATTATTCTCTAATTTACATCAATATACTCTAAATATCATTCTCTTCTAGAAAGTCTTCTAATTTATTCTTAATTCGCTGGAGAGCATTATCAACAGATTTAACATGACGATCTAAAGAATCAGCTATCTCCTGGTAGGTCTTGCCTTCTAAATATTCCATTAAAACCTTTGTCTCTAAGTCACTAAGCATTCGTTTAATATTATTCTCTAATAATTGATAAGCCTCATAACTAATAAATTTATTTTCAGGATTATTTAGCTCACTACTTTCTAATACATCTAATAATGTTCTAGTTGAATTCTGATCATAAATTGGCTGATCAAAAGATACATATGAATTAAGCGGTTGGTGTTTCTGTCTAGTCGCAGCTTTAATAGCAGTAATTAATTGGCGGGTAATACATAGCTCAGCAAATGATTGGAAGGAAGCTAACTTCTCTACTTTATAGTCGCAGATTGCCTTATATAGTCCAATCATGCCTTCTTGTACTAAATCATCTCTATCCGCTCCTACTAAAAAATAAGAGCGAGCCCGATTACGCACAAAATTCTTATACTTTTTAAGCAGATATTCCATTGCCAGTTGACTACCATTTTGGGCAGCTTGAACTACTTCATCGTCTGTCATCTGATTATAGTCAGTATATGCTTCTTGATCTAATTCTGCTCTCAATAAAACCCCTCCTACAGTTAAAATAATATAACTCAGGGTTAATAGCATTTCAATTACTCCTTAATTATAACTTAGGTTATTTTACTAAGTCAAGAAAATCAGATTGTAACTTTCTGTCTAATTAGTAGTTGCTGGAACTTTAATTACTTCATCAACTGGCTGATAAATATCCTGAGAGATAATCTCTTTTGTCATTAACTGACCTTGCTGATAAATCTTTCTTCTTACAGTCACTCGATAACCTTTCTTACCTTGACGCACTACCTGCTTTTCATCAGAAGATAAATTATTACTCTCTTTTTTAACTCGATCATAATCTAATAGTTGCGGCTGAGAAGTAGCAATTTCTACTCGATAATCTTCTATTGACTTTCCCATAATCTTAACCTGCAATTGACCATGATGCACCTGGGAAAGAATCATAACTGGATTATCAAAGTTATTCTTAAATTTGAAATCTAAATAATCATTATATACTGTAGCTCCTCTACCTAATGATACATAATCTACTGGTCGAGAGTGATTCTGCCTTTCTACTACTGCTAAAACCCCCAATAAGACTGCATTATAGAGGGTAGAAGAGACTTGACAGACCCCACCCCCAACTCCCATCACTAACTCTTGATTAACTAACTCAGGAGCCTTTTTAAAACCTGCGGTTAAAGTTCTTTCTCCTACTACTTGATTAAAAGAAAAAACTTCACCTGGCTGCAATAAAGTCCCATTTATCTTTTGACTAGCCAACTTAATATTGTAAGAACGATTCTCTTGATCAGTATTAAATTTAGTACTGTAACTACTAATCTCTTTTGTTAAGTTCCATTCTTCTAACTTAGCTGTAGTTACCTGCGGCTCTTCTTCTTCAATAGCTAAATAGATTGGTATCTGATCTAAGTTAGCTAAACGATTAATAATTCGTTCCTTGCTCTCCTCTAATGCTAACTTTCTACCAGAACTACTGCTAATCACTCGTCCTGTGAGAAAATTTAAGTAAGCATTCTGCGGTTCTTGGTTAATTTCAGCTGCAATCTCTGTTAGATGCTTTCGCAAAGCAGAGTGATTATAATCGAATGACAATTTAAAACTATAACCTTTTTGATAACTAGACCATACTTCCCAAAGTCTTCTTAAGAGATTACCAGTCCTACCAACTGCTAAAGCTTGGTTAACAGTAGCTTGAATATCGTACTCTAAATCTAATTTAGCTGGGTCAATACGCCATTGATTATGATCACCTACTAATGTAATAGGCTTATTAGTTAGCGGTTGGGTTAATTTCTCTAGTTCGTCAACCGCTTCTGATCTAGTTAATCCCCCGAATTTATATCCCTCAATTGTAACTCCAGAAAAGATAAGATTCTGATTAATCTGAAAGTAAAGGTAACTTCCTAAAATCAAACCTAAACAGAGTGAGCAGATTATAATTAATAACCATAAGAGTTTCTGCTGCATACTATAGCTCCTTAATTATCAGACTGACGCTGTCTTAGAGATTCATACATCACTACTGCTCCAGCTACTGCTGCATTCAAGGAATTAATCTGTCCCTTCATCGGTAACTTAAGCAAGAAATCACATCGTTCTTTCACTAACCGACGCATCCCTGAGCCTTCACTGCCAATTACAATTCCTAAAGCTCCAGTTAGATCCTGTTGATAACAGCTCTGCTGAGCAGCTATATCAGTACCTGCAATCCAAAATCTTTCTTCTTTAAGCTGTTCTATGGCTCTAACTAAATTGGTCACCTGAGCAACCGGTACATGTTCTACCGCTCCTGCTGATGCCTTACCTACTGCTGGAGTTAAACCTACACTACGACGCTTAGGAATAATTACTCCTTGAGCTCCAGCAGCATCAGCTGTTCGTAAGATCGAACCAAAGTTATGCGGATCCTTAATCTCATCTAATAGAATAAATAGTGGATCATCAACCTGCTCATATGCCTGAGCGATCAATTGATCTAAGTTAAGATAATCAATCGGCTCACCCTGGGCAATTACACCCTGATGAGCATATGAGTCTGCTAATTGATCTAATCTTTCTTGTGACACATAATTAATCTCTACTTTCGCTTCCTTAGCTTTAGCTATTAGATCATCTAAACCTGTAGCATTCTGATACACAAATAATTGATCTATCCTTCTACCAGCTCGTAACGCTTCCTCTACTGGATTGCGACCTTCAACCTGTTTCATAAGTAATATCTACTCTCCTTTAAGTTCCTTAATTCGCCCACAACTCATCTCGCCTTCTTCACATCTTCCTTTCGTCACACAAGTCGGGCCAGCCTTAGCAAAAATCTGTGGTGCTATATCTTGAACTTGTTGTAACATCTCTTTTGCCATCTGTCTAATCTCTTGCTGGGCTCGATTACAGCACCTTAATTCAAAGAAGTGTAAAAGACTCCGCGCATTCATTGAAATAACTATCTTAGTCTCACAAGCATTAGGTAGTACATACCGCGCTTCCTCGATTGCCTCTTTTTCGCTATAGCCGTTATCCATCAACTTAGCAGTTAACTCTTCATACTTCTGCTGCTGCTGCTTCATATTCTCTATAAATAACTTAGCTAGCTCTTCATCATCACTAATTCGCTCAGGCACTACATGATCAAACTGATCTTGCTCTCTAACATAGCGTTGACTCTGCTGACTGTAACTAGCTATCCTATGACGTACCAACTGATGGCTAGTCACCCTTGAGATTCCTTCCACAGCAAAGGTAAAGCTAATATGTTCTAAAGTTGACAGATGACCATTATTAAGTATAATATCTAGCAAGCGCTTAACTTCCTTATCGGTCATCTCTTCGACTAACTTATCTGCTCCGACTGACGAATAACATAACCTAGCTGCACTAGCTACTGTCCGCTCTGGATTAGGGGTATGTTCGATTAATTTAACATTCAATCTAGCTTGATGACTCAACCTGATCAACTCCTAGCTTTGATTCAGATATTATATCTTTAATTTGAGATAATAGTTCATTTAATCGCTCTCGCTCTTCGGCTAAATATAGATAGCCTAGCAAAGATTCAAAAGCAGTACTATGTCGATAATCAGCTACACTGACATTTTGCGGCACACTACCCGAGTTAGAGTTGCGACCACGCCGTACAATTGCCTGCTCTTCCTCTGTTAATTCCTCCTTGATCTGACTTAATAGTTCAGCTTGAGTCTCAGCATTGACATACTGAATAGCTTGATGATGTAGTTCACCATTCTTACGAATCCCTTGCGAAATTAGATAAGAGCGAATAAAAACTTCATAAATACTATCACCAATATAAGCCATATTCTCTCCCGATAATAATTCTGGTCTATCCGGCAGATCTAAAATTTCATAGAACATCTTGCAACCTCCTATTTAATTTTCCACTCTGTTCCTTGCGGCGTATCCTCTAAAGTTACTCCTAGCTCAGCTAATTCATCTCTAATCTGATCTGCTAAAGCCCAATTTTGCTCCTCACGAGCTTCAGACCTTAACTTAAGCAGTAATTCAATTAATTCTGTAGTTAAACTATCATCGCCCACTTTAGTCTCGCTTTGCTCTAAATTAATTCCTAATACTTCTTTACTTAAAGTATTAAAAGTCTGGTAACACTTCTCTAACACAGCAACAGCTGCTTGATTCACTTCAAATTGGGAATCATTAATTACCTTATTAATCTCTTTAGCTAATTCATGTAGGCTGCCAATAGCTAAAGCAGTATTTAAATCATCATCCATCGCTGCTTCAAACTTATCCTTTTTAGCAGTAATTATCTCTTCTAATTCTTGATACTCAGCTAACGAACCCGACTTTAATTCTGATTGGTCAACATCAATAATCTCTTGTAAGCGCTCTACAGTATTTCTTAATCGCTCTAAACTCTTTTGAGCATTATCTAACTCTGCATCACTAAAGTTAATAGGACTACGATAATGTTTAGAAATTAAGAAAAACCGCAATACCTCAGCATCATACTTCTCTAAGATCTCACGAATCGTAAAGAAATTACCTAGTGACTTCGACATCTTCTCACCGTCTACATTAATATAACCATTATGCAGCCAGTAATTAACTACCTGATTTTCGACCGCTGCTTCATTCTGAGCTACTTCATTTTCGTGATGAGGAAAGACAAGATCTACTCCGCCAGTATGAAAGTCAAACTGCTCACCTAGATAACACATTGACATTGCAGAACATTCAATATGCCAACCAGGACGTCCTTCCCCCCACGGACTCTCCCAGGATGGCTCATCTTCCTTACTCTTCTTCCATAACACAAAATCTAACGGATCCTCTTTAGCCTGATTAACTTCAACTCTAGCTCCGGAAGTCAACTCCTCTAACTCTTGATTCGATAATTTACCATAATCAGCAAACTCCTGTACTCTAAAGAAGACATCACCATCAACTTCATAAGCATATCCCCGCTCTTCTAACTGCTTTACTAAGCTAATAATATCAGAGATATGTTTAGTAGCCTTAGGATAGATATCAGCTGGCTCTATATTCAACTTATCAACATCAGCAAAAAAGGCAGAAATAAACTTATCAGCTAATTCATCTAATTTTATTCCTTCTTCATTAGCGCGATTGATCATCTTATCATCAATATCCGTTAAATTCATTACATGTAAAGTATTATAGCCTTGATATTCTAGATATCTCTTTAAAATATCAGGTACTATAAAAGCCCGCGCATTACCAATATGAAAGTAATCATAGACAGTCGGGCCACAAGAATAAATCTTAACCTCATCTTCATCAATCGGTCTAAATTCTTCCTTCTGTTGGGTTAGAGTATTATAAATCTGTAGCGCCATCTTTAACTCCTCCTTTGGTAGTCATTATAAACCCCTACTTAATTATTATTCAACTCTTTTTCTAATCTTTCAATCCTGTGATTCATACACTGTAACATTTCTGCCACTGGATCGGGCAAGTCACCATGCTCTAAATCAATCTCACCACGAACACGCTGTCCATCTTGAATGACAACTTTACCCGGTACGCCTACCACCGTTGTATTTTCAGGTACTGATTCTAAGACTACTGCTCCTGCTCCAATCTTAACATTATCTCCTACTTCAATTGAACCTAAAACTTTAGCACCAGCACTCACCATTACGTTATCACCTAATGTTGGATGACGTTTGCCTGTCTCTTTACCTGTTCCGCCTAAGGTTACTCCCTGATAGATAGTTACATTCTCACCTGTTTTAGTAGTTTCACCAATCACTACTCCCATCCCGTGGTCAATAAAGAAGCCCTCCCCAATTTCGGCTCCGGGATGAATCTCAATTCCGGTTAGAAAACGACTAATTTGAGATATAATTCGAGAGATTAAGAATAACTTTTTATTATATAAGCAGTGTGCTAATCTATGCATTATAATAGCATGTAAGCCGGAATAAGTCAGCAGCACCTCTAATAAATTTCTAGCAGCAGGGTCTCGCTTAAAAACAGCTTCAATGTCGGCTTTAATAGCCTGCAACATCTTATATTAGCTCCCCCTTTACCTCTTTAAATAAAATAAAACCTCTCATCCCGTAGTAATTAACTACAGAGACGAAAGGCCGTGGTTCCACTCTGTTTAATCAGCCACTTAGCTGATTCACTTAAAGTAATTAACGCTTACTACACGATATCTCCTACTTCTCTTCAGATATACAGCTCTCAGGTGCAATTCGGTTAATCAACATAGGTGCTTTCAGCCTCTGACACCTACTCTCTATCTTCTCATACTAACCTACTATAATCCTGATTAGTCGCTATTAGAATATTTAATTATCACTTCAACATACTAAATTAAATCTAGCGCTTGGTCTAAACGAGCAACAGTCTCCTCTTTGCCTAGAATAGAGATAATCTGATATAGCTCCGGACCCGAGTCCTGACCAGTTAAAGCATAACGTGTCGGATGATAGAAAAGTCGACCACCAACTGGTAGATCATTTAAGATTTCCCTTAATTCTTCTAAGACAGCTTCCGAACTATAATCATCTAAAGCTTTTAATCTCTCTTTGAGCGTCTCTAGCACTAAATCCACATCATCCTGTCTAAAGCACTCGATAACCTCTTCTCTATTCTCATACTCTAATTCGCCAAAGAAGATATCGACATGATCAACAATCTCAGCTACATAATCTAATGAGTCACGAACTACATCAACGAGCTGACGTAACTCTTGATAATCATCTTCACTTAGATCTTGACCAAGATAACCAGCATCTTGCAAATAAGGAATTGCTAAGTCTACAATTCTATCTAACTTAGCCTCTCTAATGTAGTGTCCATTCATCCAATCTAACTTCTCTACATCAAAGACAGCTGGACTATTATTAATACGAGTTAGCGAGAAGCGATCAATAATCTCCTCAACTGTAAATAGTTCTTCATCCTTCTCCGGCGACCAGCCTAATAGAGTTAAGAAATTAATTAATGCTTCCGGTAAGTAACCTTTCTTGCGGTACTCGCTGACATAGACATAAGCTTCACCGCTACGTTTACTCAGTTTAGACTTATCAGACCCTAAAATCATAGGTAAGTGAGCAAATTCCGGCGGCTGCCAATCAAATGCTTCATAAATTAGTAACTGCTTAGGAGTATTAGATAAGTGATCTTCGCCGCGAATCACATGACTAATCTCCATTAAATGGTCATCAACTACAACTGCAAAATTATAAGTAGGAATTCCATCAGACTTCACAATTACAAAATCATCTAATACATCACTACTAAACTCTACTTGCCCATGAACTAAATCTTCAACCACTATCTCTTCTTCTTGTAATGGAGATTTAAAGCGAACTACCGGTTCTCTACCTTCAGCTGCTAACTCTTCTTGTTCTGCTGGAGTTAAATCCCGACAGCGTCCATCATATCTTGGAGCTTCACCACGTTCCTTAGCTGCTTTCCGTCTTGCTTCTAATTCTTCTTCTGTACAATAACAATAGTAGGCTTTATCTTCAGCAATTAATTGCTCTATGTATTCTTGATAGATGTCTAAGCGTTCACTTTGACGATAAGGTCCATAATCACCGCCTGCTTGCACACCTTCATCCCATTCTAAACCGAGCCATTCCATCTCTTGTTGAATAATCTTTTCAAACTCAGTTGTAGAACGAGCCTGGTCAGTATCTTCAATTCTTAATACAGCACTACCATCTTTCTTCTGAGCATAGAGCCAAGTAAATAATGCCGTGCGAATATTACCAATATGAATCTGTCCTGTTGGACTTGGTGCAAATCTTACGCGAGTATCTGCCATGATTTTCCCCTTCCTATCTAATTTAAATTTCGAAATATTAACTATCAATATTATAAACTAAATCGCCAATCATTACAAACATACTTAAATTTTGATCTAATCTAAATCACACTAGTACCTAAAGCAATCTGATCTGGCCCATCAACTAGTGCATGACCAAACTTACCAAAGGCTGCTACAGCAACCTTACCTTTACCACGAACAATAGCTACTTTAAATCCGCCACCTAAACCGGGATTGATTAAATTTAGTTGATTATAGACATCACGTACTGCATTAGAGACAGCAACCTTCTCTTTAGCTTTCTCATTAATTACTTGCCGGGCAATAGCAGCTACTGTAGCGCTCTCTCTTAACTTAATTGGTAAATCCTCAGCCTTGGCTCCAGTCTGAGTAATAGCTGCTTGATAACCATATCCTTTAATCTTATCTAGCCAGTAATTCTCATACTTTCGTGTGCTAGTCATCGCTAAATAAATAGCTGAATTCTCAGGACTAAGCTCTTCTTTGTTTTCTTCCCGCATATAGCCTGAGACAATATCGTCAGTAGTTACTATTCCGACCAACTCTTCGCCTTCTGCAGAAAAAATCGGAACTCCACCAATCTGATTATCTGACACTATCTGAGCTACTTCTTGAATTGATTGATCACTATAAGCTTTAATCAAATCGCTAGTCATAATTTCCTCTACTGCTAAATCGAAGTTGCGCTGTTTAACTAAATCACCATCAGTTATGATTCCTACAACTTCTCCTGCTTCATTCTCTACTATTAATCGTCCAATATCATTAACTGTCATTACTCTCTCGGCTTCTGAAATTGAAACATCTTGAGCTACAGAAATTACATCTTCAACCATTATATCCTTAACAAGCATACTTTAAATCTCCTCCTAATTATACTCTTTCTACGCTGGCAATTGCTTGAGCAGCAATTCCTTCTTTAGCACCAATAAACCCTAGCTTCTCAGTAGTAGTAGCTTTAAGATTAATTGCTGTTAAAGATATCCCCAATAAATTAGCAATCTTCTCTTTCATCTCTTCTAAATAAGGAGCTACTTTAGGCGCTTGGGCTATAACTGTAGCATCTAAATTATTTACTTGATATCCTCTATCTTTTAAAATAGTCACTACCTCAGTTAATAACTGTAAGCTAGAGATATTTTCATACGTTTCATCTGAATCCGGAAAGTGCTGACCAATATCCCCTGCACCTACAGCACCTAATAGACTATCCATAATAGCATGGACTAATACATCAGCGTCGGAATGACCTTCTAATCCTAACTGATGATTTATCTTCACTCCACCTAATATTAGTTCTTCACCTGCTGCTAAACGATGGACATCATAACCGATACCAACTCGCATCAAATCCTCCTCTGCATGATTGCTTCTGCAATAATTAAATCTTCTGGAGTCGTTACTTTTAGATTTTCATAACTACCTTGAACTAACTTAACTCGCTGACCGAACTCTTCTACTAATTGTGAACTATCAGTAGCAGTAATCTTTTGTGCTGCAGCCTGCTGATAAGCTTTCATAATCAATTGATAGGCAAAAACCTGCGGGGTCTGAATTGCCCATAGCTGATCACGATTAGGAGTTTGAACAACATAGCCCTCTTCATCAACTATCTTAATCGTATCCTTAACTGGTACAGCCACACCTACTGCTTTATTAATCTTAACTTCTTTAATCGCTTGTTGTAATATAGATTCAGTTATTAGAGGTCGAGCCCCATCATGAACTAAAACATAATCTGCTTCATTAACTGCTTGTAGCCCTTGATAAACCGACTGTTGTCTACTAGCTCCTCCACTGATAACCTTACTTACTTTAGAGCAATTATACTGTTTGATCACCTCTTGTTTACAGTAATCAATTTCATCAGCACAGGCTACAACTATTATCTCATTAATTAAATCACAATTTTCTAAAGTCTCAATCGTATGAGCTACCACTGGTTTATCTAATAAAGATAGGTACTGTTTATTTAACTTACTGTTCATCCTACTACCCTGACCAGCAGCAGGTACTACTGCTAAAATTTGATCCATTCTTACCTAACCACCTATACCAATCCTATTTATTACTAATTTATATTTAATCTAAATGATAGTTTTTCAGCACATGTTGAATAGTATTTTCTTGCTGTTATAATCTCTATAACTAAAATTTATTAACTTACATAAATTAACAACAATTATTAATTATAAAATTATAATAATATATTATAATGCCTGTTCTGCTACTTTAGGTTTAGCAAAAATCATTCTACCAGCTGCTGTCTGTAATACACTAGTCACTAAAACATCAATCTCATCACCAATATGCTGCTTACCATCATCAACTACTATCATTGTACCATCATCTAAGTAGCCAACTCCTTGTCCTGGCTCTTTACCCTCTTTAATAATCTCTACTGTCATCTCTTCACCAGGTAGAACTACCGGCTTAACTGCATTAGCTAATTCATTAATATTTAAGACAGAAACGCCCTGTAATTCAGAAACCTTATTTAGATTATAGTCGTTAGTAATTACTTTACCATCCAATACCTTAGCTAATTTGACTAACTTACTATCTACTTCATCAATATCTTCAAAGTCGCCTTCATAGATTTCAACCGGCACATCTAACTCCTGTTGCATCTTATTAAGAATATCCAAACCTCTACGACCACGATTACGTTTTAATAGTTCAGCTGAATCAGCTATATGTTGTAGTTCCTCTAATACAAACTCAGGTACAACAAAAACTCCATCTATAAAGCCAGTTTGGCAGATATCAGCTATTCTACCATCAATAATTACACTTGTATCTAAGATTTTACATGGTGCTTGAATTTGGTCATTATCTTGAACATTTTCTTTGCTTTTAAGTAGATTACCCTTACTAAAGATAGTTGGTAGAGATTCAAAGAGCTTAAAGAACTCTTCCCGTTTCTTAATTGCTAGATTAACTCCCAGATAACCTAATACTAAATTAATTAATACCTGCAAAGAAAGGCCAAACTGCGGAATTGAAGATAATGGAAAAGCAAAAATTAAAAGAATGCCAATTACCAAACCGATTGTCAATCCAACAGTTCCGGCAATAATATCTTGAAAAGGCACTCGTTGTAATTTATCTTCAAAATTTAACACAACCTGAAATAATTTTTCAACTGCTCTAGGTAATAAAAGAAAACCAACTAATCCGCCAATAACAATTCCATAAATCTGATTACTGGTAATTAGCTGGTCAATACTACTTAAATTCTCAGCTAAACCCAATACTTCAATAACCTGATAACCAACTACAGCACCTAAGATAGTACATATCCCCCGCCAAATCTGTTTTAACATCTTTTCACCTCCTCCCAAGCAATTAAACGTCAGGTTAACCTGACGTTATTCTTCCTCCTCTTCTTGCTCTTCATCATAAAATATCTCATCAATCTCTTCTTCAATTACTTCTTTATCTTCATCTTTAGCTAACACTAATTCACTAATTAAAATCTGCCTAGAGTTGCTTAACATCTTCTTTTCACCTGTAGATAAGCCCTTTTCAATATCTCTTAAAGTTAGATTCCTCACTACTTCAGCTACTTCAAATATATCTCCACTCTTTATCTTTTCAGTATTAGCACGATATCTACGATTCCAATTCTGAGACATCTCACTCTTTTCACCTTTGAGTACTTGAAAGACATCATCTACTCGTTCAGAGTTAATTACCTCTCTAATTCCAATATCCTCAATATTATCCATCGGGATCATTACTTTCATCTCACCAATCGGTAGCTGCATCACATAATACTTCTTTGTCTCACCTAAAACTTCTTTTTCTTCCACATCAGTAATAGTACCGGCTCCGTGATTGGGATAAACTATTTTATCGCCAGATTCAAACATTGATACCCCTCCATTTAAAGCATAATAAACCTAATTTATTATATCACAATTTCTTGATAATATCAATTAGAGATACATTCGCTGTTCCAATAAAGCCTGATCTCTTAAACGTTTTAAACCTTCCTTTATTGCCTGAGCTCTTACTTCTCCAACACCATCTACATCATCTAACTCATCAATGGAAGCATTTAAGATAGCTTGAAAATCACTAAAGCTATCAACTAAGTTCTCAATTACCGGCATCGGCAGCCGCGGTATCTTACGCAATAATCTATAGCCTCGTGGAGCCACAGATAAATCTAATACACTCATGTTCCCCCCATAGCCTAACTTCTTACTAATTGTAGTTAAGCTAACTAAATCATCTGAAGCAAAATTAGATATATTATCTAAGATATCTTCAGGAGAAGTAACCGCATCTTCTTCATCAAGTTCCATCTCTTCATCTTCTTCTAGCTCTTCGTTCATCTCAATCTGTGATTGGGTAATATAATCTTTAATTAATAAGATACCCTCATCTTTAACATTAGCTAACAGTTCTTCTAACTGCATATTAATTAATCGACCTTCAGTTCCTAACTCACTAATATAACGTTCAATCTCTTTACCAATTCTAAGCACCATCTCAGTACGCTGTAAGACTGTAGCTACTTCAGAAACTGTTACTAAATCCTGAAACTCTAATGCACTTAACTTATTTAACGTTTGATCTAAGACGCTGCGGTATTTTTCTAAAGTCTGAATTGCTTGATTAGCCTTAGCTAAAATAACTCTAATATCCTCTAGAACATACTTTTGATCATTCTTATATAATGAAATTATATCTCTACGCTGTGAAATAGAGATTACTAACTTTCCTGTCTGTTTAGCTACTCGTTCAGCAGCTCGATGTCTCGTACCAGTCTCCATGGAAGAAATAGAAGGATCGGGTACCAACTGCACATTAGCACATAAGATTCGTTCACAATCACTACTTAAGACAATTGCTCCATCCATCTTAGCTAATTCATAGAGGCGAGTTGAAGTTAACTCACTATTAATATTAAAGCCGCCATCAACTATACCTAATACTTCTT
>JBNJEL010000002.1:0-39966 GCA_051745835.1 Bacillota bacterium | reverse complement strand
CCACCAGGTTATCTAATCCATTTAGGTAATAATAAAGATCAAGAGACTAAAATTGAACATATAAAATATAATAGAACAGAATTTACAATAGAAAAAAATAAATCAGAAGAAATAAACAACTTAAAATTAAATAACAATCAAATATCCTGGTTAAATATTCAAGGAGTTCAAAATGAAGAAATAATCGAAAAAATCGGTAGTAAATTCGAAATTCATCCCTTGATTTTGGAAGATATAACAAATACGGAACAGTTACCTAAAATGGATTATTTGAAAGACCATATCTTTATTGTTTTACCAATGTTATATTTCGATCAAACAGATAATAAAATAAATTCTAAACAGATCAGCCTACTAATCGGAGATAACTATGTTATTTCCTTTCAAGAAGATGAAGGAGCTTTTGATGTAATTAAGAAAAGATTAAAGAATAAAAAAGGCAAAGTTAGAACTAAAGGAACAGATTACTTAGCTTATTCACTAATTGATTTTATTATAGATAATTACTTTCTAGTCTTAGAGATAATCGAAGATAAAATTGAAACATTAGAGAAGAATTTAATAGAAGAACCAACAACTAATAATTTAGAAAGCATCCAACACTTAAAAAGAGAAACTATCTACTTACGCAAATTAATTTGGCCACTTCGCAAAGTCATTAATTCATTAATTAAGTTAGATACAGATTTAGTTGTAGATTCTACAATAATCTATTTAAGAGATCTATATAACCATATCATAGAAGTAGCAGATATGATTAGCTTACAACAAGAGATATTAACTAATCTATTAGATCTCTATCTATCAAGTGAAAATAATAAAATGAGCGAAATTATGAAGATGCTGACTATTATTTCTACTATCTTCATACCTCTAACTTTTATAGCAGGTCTATATGGTATGAACTTTCAGCATATGCCTGAATTAAGTGTAAGTTGGGGCTATCCGGCAGTATTAGGAGTAATGTTATCTATAGCTGTAGTATTGATTGTCTTCTTTAAAGATAAAGATTGGCTTTAAAATAAATAGCTATCAAAGAATAGAAAATAACCTACAATCAAACAATAGATAATATAAAATTGCAACAAAAAGGAGTCTTCAAAATAGATAATATGCAAGCTATAATAACTCAAAATCATAATTATATTAAGTATATATTAAGTAAACTAGGTCCACTATTTTTTGATGCTAAACCTGCCGAATTAATTACTATCCCTCATTATCGAACCGATAGCACTACTAAATTAGTTAAAATCAAAAAATATTTTAGTAACTTAACTAAGATTAAACATAGAATCTTTAGATACAAAGACCAAGGATTTAGAGTCTTATTTTATAATCATGATTTACTCAATAACACTTTAACTACTAAACTAAATTTAAATTTCTTATTAAGTCGAAACTTCCCATTAAAATACAGCTTACAATCATACTTAAATCATTTAATATCCCAGATTAAAAAAGGAGTTATACCACCAGAAATTGGGATTTTTTTAGGTTACCCGCTTAAAGATGTATTAGGATTCATAGGATTACCTCAATTAAAGTTAACTAAAATTAAAGGTTGGCGAGTTTATGGTGATTCTAGAGTATCTGATAAGATATATAATGTTATTAAATTAGCTAAAATAAAGATGGAGTATTTACTCTTGAATTATGATTATCAACAGATACTAAAGATAATGAGATAAATTAAAAGAGACCTGCAGTTTTTAAACTGCAGGTCTCTTAGCGAGGAAAGTGAAATGAAACTAACTATAACTTGTGGGTAAAAATTATAATTAGAGGTTAGGATGTTTAATTTTCAAGTATATTATAACAGCTAATTATCAATAAAATATTAAATTATTGTTAAAATTAGGTTAACATTTATTTATGATTGAATTTAAGCACTAAATTAGATATTATATAGCAGATTGATAATATTTTAAGCTAAGAGGTGATCTAAAAGTGGAAGATTATTTAATTAGAGTAATGACAACTAATAAAGAAGTTAGAGCATTAGCAGTTAATGCTACAGAAGTTGTACAACAAGCCCAAGAGGCACATAATACTACACTAGTAGCTACTGCTGCATTAGGTAGAACACTAAGTGCTAATCTGATGATGGGTTCTATGGTTAAGACTGGAGAACAGACTGGAATTAAAATTATTAGTAACGGACCGTTACAGAAGATAATTACCGAAGCAAATCATTATGGAGAAGTAAGAGGTTATGTTGGTAACCCACAGGTTAAACTGATGACTAAACAAACTAATAAGTTAGATGTAGCTCAAGTTGTGGGAGAAGGAGATTTATATGTTTATAAGAGATTTGCTGGAGAAGAACCTTATGAAGGTAGTGTACCGCTGATTTCCGGTGAAATTGGAGAAGATCTTACATATTACTTTACGCAATCAGAACAGATACCTTCATCGGTTGGATTAGGAGTATTAATTGATACTGATTTATCTGTCCAAGCAGCTGGTGGTTTTATAGTTCAACTACTTCCGGAAGCTAGTGAAGAGACTATAGAACAATTAGAAGAGAATTTAGCAAAGATAAAGTCAGTTAGTGAATTAATTAGTCAGGGAGCTAAACCAGAAAACCTATTAGAGAAAGTATTAGATGGGTTTAAATTTAGAACTCTAGCTCAAAAAGAAGTCGAATATAAGTGTCAATGTAGTAAAGAACAGATTCAAAAAATGATAATTAATCTAGGTCAATCAGAAGCAGAAGATATAATAGAACAAGAGGGAGAACTAGAAGTTGAATGTCACTTCTGTAAGGAAGTATACAGTTATAATGCAGAAGAAATAGAGGAGTTATTTGCTTAAGTTTAATAACTACTAACAGATAGTCCCGCTACTTAGTTAGTAGCGGGTTTGATATTATTAAAGTTTGAACTCTCTTTAGTAAATTCTTTAATTGGTTCATCATTACTATAAAATTTATCCTCAGATTTAGTTGCTGTTAAAGCTGGTATCTCCTAGTTAAGTTAGTTCTTTTACCATTAATAAATGAGGAATACCATCTTCCATAAATACTTGTGATGCCTTATGATAACCTAATTTCTGATAAAATTCTTCTGCTTGTATCTGACTATGTAACTTTAATTTTAAAATTCCTCTCTGATAAGCAAGTTCTTCAAGATTTTGAACGACTATCTTTCCTAGACCACACTTTCGATAGTCAGCCAAAACACAGATTCTTTCTAACTTTGCAACCTCATCAATGATTCTTAACCTTCCCGTACCAACAGATTTATCTTTATAGTATACAAGTATATGTTCAGCTGAAGTTTCATATTTGTCTAATTCATCTTCTAGTGGAATGCCTTGTTCTTCGACAAAGACCTTTCTTCTAATATTGAAAGCACTTTTAAGCTCTGATGGATCTGTAATGCGTTTAGCTATCATTTATCCCAACCCTTTCATCAATATTATTATAATTTTTAAGTAGTAAGTTTAGTGTCATTATAGTAAAAAGTTATTAATAATACAATATTGCTATAGAATATATAATTTGATTATGTCAGTGCTATGCTATATAATAATGTAGAGAAAAATCCCCACTTAAGCAGTAGGGTCTTATTTATAGGGAGTGAAAGTAATGACCGAAACTAATAATACTAAACAAAATAAAGAAAAAAAGTTGATGAAAATAGAAACCTACGGTTGTCAAATGAATGAACACGATTCCGAAAAGTTAGCTGGAGTATTAGAAAAAGAAGGTTATCAAGCAACAGATGAAACTTCAGAAGCTGATATTATCATCTTAAATACCTGTTGTATTCGCGAAAATGCAGAAGTAAAAGTACATGGTAAAGTAGGATACTTAAAGAAGTATAAACGCCAGAATCCTAATTTGATCATTGGTATCTGCGGCTGTATGATGCAGCAAGAAGGAATGGCAGAAGAGATAAAAGAAAAGCATCCGCATGTTGATCTAGTTTTTGGTACGCATAATATTCACCAATTTCCTCAATTGCTTGAAGAAGCTGAAGAAAAATCAGAGATGATAATTGATGTCTGGGAAGAGAAAGATGGACTAATTCCTGATCTACCTACCAGACGTGAAACTGATCATAAAGCATGGGTTACTATCATTTACGGTTGTGATAACTTCTGTACTTACTGTATCGTTCCTTATGTGCGCGGTAGAGAAAAGAGTAGACCTCCAGCTGATATCGTAGCTGAAATAGAAGATTTAGCAGCTAAGGGAGTTAAAGAAGTAACTCTGTTAGGACAGAATGTTAATTCCTATGGCCATGACTTAGAACGAGAGATGGATTTTGCAGATTTATTAGTCAAGTTAGATAATATTACAGGAATAGAGAGAATTCGTTATATGACCTCTCATCCGCGTGATTTTACTACTAAATTAATTAAGACTATTGATGCTAGTAATAAAGTATGTGAGCATTTCCATCTGCCGATTCAATCAGGAAGTGATCGTATTTTAAAGAAGATGAACCGCGGCTATACTCGAGAAGATTACCTAACATTAATTGAGAAAATTAGAAAAATCATGCCCCAAGCTGCAATTACGACAGACTTTATAGTTGGCTTCCCCGGAGAAACAGATGCTGACTTTGCAAAGACTTTAGATTTAGTTAAGCAGGTTAACTTCGATATGGCTTATACATTTAAGTACTCACAACGCAGCGGCACACCAGCAGCTAAGATGGATGAACAGATTAGTGAAGAAATAAAACAAAATCGCTTACAGCAGTTAATGGATGTTCAAAGTAAGATTAGCGCTGAAAAGAATCAAAAATTAGTCGGAGAAGAAGTAACTGTCTTAGGCGAGGGTGAAAGTAAGAATGATGCCACTAAACAGATGGGTCGAACCCGCACTAATAAAATTGTTGTCTTTAATTCCACTACTGATTTGACAGGCGAGCTGATAAATGTTAAGATAAACAAGGCGTCGAGTTGGACGTTAGAAGGAAATTTACTTACTTAACTTGTAAAAATTAAAGATATTAATCTTCTTAGAAGGTTAATAGCGTAATCACACTCGGAGGTGTATTTATTTATGTCAATTACTCAAAAAGCAGAAGAATTAAGTGAAGAAATTTTAGAGTCATCTGAATTTAAGGAAATGAAAGACGCAGAAGAAGCTGTAGAAAATGATGAAGAAGCTAAAGGATTATTAGATGAATTTCAAGCAGCTCAACAGAGAATCCAAATGGCACAGCAAAATGGTCAAGAGGTTACTCAAGAGCAGCAGCAAGAGATTCAGTCTATCCAAGCTAAGATGCAGCAAAATGATAAAATCAAAGAGTTCATGGAATCTCAGCAGAAGTTTAATAAAGTAATGCAGACTGTTAATCAAGTTATCTCTTCTGCACTACAAGGAAATAAAGAGGGCGCTGACTGTTCTGAAGGTTGCTCTGGTTGCTAACACTAAATTAATAAGATTGCATTTTAAACCACAGGCATTAATGCCTGTGGTTTTTCTGTATGATTATATTTTAACTTTAAAACTAATTATGATATAATATTAATTCAAATATTAGAAATAACAGATAGATAGTTAGGGGTTAGGAGGTAATTAGCATGGCTAAGAAGTTAACTCCCATGATGCAGCAATATTTTTCTATTAAAGATGAGTATGATGATGCTATTTTATTATTTAGATTAGGTGATTTTTATGAGATGTTCTCTGATGATGCTAAGTTAGCAGCTAAAGAGTTAGAATTAACTCTAACTTCGCGTAATAAGGGCAAAGGTGATCAAACTCCAATGGCAGGAATTCCTTATCATTCCGCGGAGTCCTATATAGCTAACTTAATCGATAAAGGATATCGAGTAGCTATCTGCGAACAGGTCGAAGATCCGAGTGAAACTAGCGGCTTAGTAAAACGTGAAGTAGTGCGAGTAATTACTCCTGGTACTGTAATCGATAATGAGTTGCTAGATGATAAACATAATAATTACTTAACAGCTATTACTGTTGGAAAAGAAGGGTTTGGGATCTCTACAGTTGATATCTCTACTGGAGATTTTTCTACTACTGAATTAACCACATCAGAAGCCGAAGCTAACTTAATTGATGAGTTAGCACGGATTAATCCGGCAGAATGTTTAATTGATCCTCAGTTATATGACCAGCCGCAGATAATTAATTATATTAAAGAACAGTTAGATCCAATTATTAATGAAATAGATGAGCGATTTAATTATAATCGTGCTTATGATCTATTATTGGAACATTTTCAGGTTAATTCTTTAGAAGGTTTTGGCTGTGAAAACTTAACAACAGCCATTGCCTCAGCTGGAGCTTTACTGGACTTCTTAATTGAGACTCAAAAGCGAACCTTAAGCCATCTTAATCAGTTAACTACCTATTCAACCAAAGATTATATGACCTTAGATGCTAATACCAGGCGTAATTTAGAATTAACTAAAACCATTAGAGACCACTCTTTTAAGGGAAGTCTATTATGGGTGCTAGATAATACAGTTACCGCGATGGGCGGTAGAAAGTTACAGAAATGGTTAGAACAGCCGCTTTTAAAACCGCAACAGATTAATAAACGATTAGATGCAGTGGGCGAAATTAAAGATAATATTATGGTTAAAGAAGAGTTGAAGGAAAATTTAGCAGAAGTTTATGACTTAGAACGATTAATGAGTAAGGTAATCTATGGTTCAGCCAATGCACGTGATTTAATTGCTTTAAAGAATTCAATTATTAATCTACCAACAATCAAAGAACTAATAGCTAACTTCTCTACTACTAAGTTAAGTAGAATAGAAGAAAATTTAGATACCTTAACTGATATTTGCGAATTAATTGAGCAGTCAATTCAAGAAGAACCGCCAACTACCGTAACTGAAGGTGAGATTATTAAGACAGGCTATGATGAACAGTTAGATGAATTTCGAGAAGCAATGACTGCTGGCAAGAACTGGATTACTAATTTAGAGAAAGAAGAGAAGGAACGTACAGGTATCAAATCGCTTAAAGTCGGTTTTAATAAAGTTCATGGTTACTATATTGAAGTAACTAAAGCTAACTTAGATTTAGTTCCTGATAATTATGAACGTAAACAGACCTTAGCCAATAGTGAACGCTATATTACTCCGGAGTTAAAAGAGAAGGAGTCTAAGATACTAAATGCTGAAGAGAAAAGTGTGGAATTAGAGTATCAATTATTTACCGAAGTTAGAGAGAAAATTGGCGAAGAGACAGAACGGATTCAAAGGGTAGCTAATATTATAGCCCAGTTGGATGCTCTAATCTCCTTAGCTGAAGTAGCAATCAATAATAATTACTGTCGTCCAGAGGTAAATGCTAGCGATGTAATAAAAATAGAGGAAGGGCGCCATCCAGTAGTAGAGGAGATGTTATCGGAGGAGACCTTTGTTCCTAATGATACTTATTTAGATTGTGACCAGGATCGCTTCTTGATTATTACCGGTCCTAATATGTCCGGTAAGTCTACCTATATGCGTCAGGTGGCTTTAATGACTTTAATGGCTCAAATTGGTAGTTTCTTACCGGCTGATAGTGCTGAGATAGGAATTGTAGATCGTATTTTTACCCGCGTGGGAGCTTCTGATGATCTTACTACCGGACAGAGTACTTTTATGGTAGAGATGAATGAAGTAGCCAATATCTTAAATAATGCTACACAGAATAGTTTAATTATCTTAGATGAAGTAGGACGCGGAACTAGTACTTATGATGGTCTC
Source organism: Bacillota bacterium (assembly GCA_051745835.1). Lineage (GTDB taxonomy): Bacteria > Bacillota > Halanaerobiia > Halobacteroidales > Acetohalobiaceae > JBNJEL01. Next base: position 32,280 of record JBNJEL010000002.1, on the reverse strand, counting down.
AGTATTGCTTGGGCAGTTACAGAGTACATTAGTGACCGCAGCAAGATTGGAGCTAAATCACTCTTTGCTACTCACTATCACGAATTAACTGAATTAGAAGGTGAATTAACGGGGGTTAAGAATTATAATGTTGCTGTCAAAGAGGAGAATAATGAGATTACATTCCTACGACAGATTCTACCGGGACGAGCCAATGATAGTTACGGAATTGAAGTGGCTAAGAGAGCAGGAGTGCCTAGTAAAGTAGTTAATCGCGCTAATGAAGTCCTAACTAGATTAGAATCAGAGAGTGATAATTACCAACAAATTAATAACCAATCTGCTAGCGAAAATCAACAGGTAGAAGAGAGTTCTGATGATTCATATAAAGCAGGACAGACAGAAAAGAGCAAGAAAGAAGATAATCAGCCCGGTCAATTAGCACTCTTTAATTCTCAAAATAGTGAATTACTTCAAGAATTAAGTCAGTTAGATATTATGTCGATGACGCCTTTAGAAGCAATGAATCAACTTCATCAATTACAGCAAGAAGCTCAAGCCAGTCTAAATAAGGAGTGAAGCAGATGGCTCAACATATCCAAAAGTTAGACCAAGAGGTAATTAATAAGATAGCAGCCGGTGAAGTGATTGAACGACCTGCTTCGGTAGTTAAAGAGTTAGTAGAGAATTCGATTGATGCTGAGAGTGAAAGAATTGAGATTAGAATTAGCGAAGGCGGTAAGGAAGCAATTCAAGTGATTGATGATGGAGAGGGAATGAGCAGAGAAGATGTTAAGTTAGCCCTAGAACGTCATGCTACTAGTAAGATATCGAAAGCTAATGATCTATTTGCTATTCGTAGTTTAGGGTTTCGCGGCGAAGCACTGCCTAGTATAGCTGCTGTATCGCGAATGAAGATTAAAACGAAAATTGAAAATGAACTCGAAGGCACATTAGTAAAAGCAGCCGGTAGCGAGATTAAGGAAGTTAAAAGTGTTGGCTGTTCACAAGGAACTAACATCATAGTTAAGAACTTATTTTATAATACTCCGGTTAGGTATAAGTACCTTAAGACAACTGCTACTGAAATTAGTCAAATTAGTGATATTGTAAATCGCTTAGCTCTAGCTTATCCTGAAATTTCATTTAAATTATTGCATAATCAAAAGGTGCTTTTAGATAGTCCGGGAAATGGTAATCTATTAGATACAATTTTAAGTATTTACGGTAAAGAAGTAGCTCAAAATATGATTAAGGTCAATTATGAAGCTAAATATATGAAAATTAGCGGTTATATTTCTAAACCCAACGTTAGCCGTGCTTCGCGCAAACATCAATCATTCTTTATTAATCGCCGTTACATTAAAAGTAGGCTATTAAGTTCAGCTGTTTCTGAAGCTTATCATACTTTATTAAGTGAAGATAGACATCCGATTACTGCCTTAACAATTAAGCTTAACCCGGTATTGGTTGATGTTAATGTACACCCCACTAAATTAGAAGTTAATTTCAGCAGGGGTAAAGAGGTGGCTAAAGTTGTAACAGCTGGTGTTAAGGAGGCTTTAAATAAAAGTGATCTCATTCCTGAAGTAGAATTAGATGATCAACAGAGTTCCTCACAGCCAACATCAACAACGCATCAAACTAAACAGAAAGAAGAACAAAGAGAGTTAAACTTAACTTTAATTGATGAAGATGATCCTCAAGAACAAGAGTCTGAAAATAATAATAAACAAAATAAAAAAGATAATAATCAAAATAAGATAGAACCATCAAAAGATGCAAAAAAGAAAATAAGTAATACTGAAAGAAATGAAGATAATTCCACTAATAATCAAACTACTACAACTCAAGATATTTATGATTCACCAGTTACACCGAAAAAAGATAACCAACAAGCTGTTGATATCTTTGAGAAAGCAGCAGAATATGATACTGCAGATAGCAGCAAATCATTATCTTCATTTTTACCGCTGGGTCAGGTGCATAATACTTACATTCTAGCGCAAGGTGAAGATGGTTTTTATATTATTGATCAACATGCGGCTCATGAACGTGTACTCTATGATCGTCTACTAACTAAGTTTAAGCAGGCTGAAGTTAGAACTCAATCTCTATTGATGCCGATTAAATTAGAACTAACTACCCCTGAAATTGAGCTATTAGAGGAACATCGCGATGAATTAGAGAATTTAGGGTTTGAGATTGAATCATTTGGCGGACAGACTTATATTATTAGAGCTGTTCCTTATCTATTAAAGGAGCTAGATACTAAACAGGTTTGCTTAGATATTATAGATAATTTATTTGATACATCAAAAGTTAAAGAACCAACTGCTTTTTTAGAAGAATTAATTATCTTAATCTCCTGTCGCAGTGCAATCAAAGCAGGTAAGAGATTACAACAAGGAGAGATGGAAAGACTACTTAAACAGTTAGAAGAGTGTGGAAATCAACATACCTGTCCACATGGTAGACCAACTATTATTCACTTTAGTAAACAGGAGTTAGATAAGAAGTTTGATCGTATCTAGGAGGAGGTAAAAAATGACACAAGATCCGCTAGTAGCAATTGTTGGACCGACTGCTGTAGGTAAAACTAAGTTATCATTAGAATTAGCCGCTAGATTAAACGGGGAGATCATCTCTGGTGATTCGATGCAGGTCTATCGCGGTATGGATATCGGTACGGCTAAGCCAACCCCTGAAGAACGCCAAGGAATACCACATCATATGATTGATATCTTAGATCCCAAGGAAGATTTTAGTGTAGCTGACTTTCAAGAACGAGTTGATGAGTTAATTCCGGATATTGTAGCTAAAGAGAAATTACCGCTCTTAGTTGGAGGTACTGGTCTGTACATTAAAGCTTTAATTCAAGGTTTCTTATTTCCCGATATGGAGAATGATTGGGAGTTAAGAGAGCGCTTAGAAGCTGAAGCAGAGGAGCACGGTACCGAATATGTTCATGATAAACTAAAGGAAATTGACCCTACCTTAGCTGATAAACTTCATCCTAATGATCTCCGGAGGGTAATTAGAGGAATTGAAGTCTATCAACAGACAAGCAAGACAACTACTTACTATAAAAAGAAAGCTCAAGAGCGCCCACCGCGGTACCGAGCAGTTAAGATTGGACTGCGCAGAAAACGAGACAAGCTGTACGAACGGATTAATCAACGGGTGGATTTAATGATGGAAGACGGACTACTTGAGGAAGTAAGAGAGCTATATAAAGCTGGCTATGACCGTGAATTAACTTCAATGCAGGGCTTAGGTTATAAAGAGTTGATTGGTTACTTCGAAGATGAGTATGACCTAGAAGAAGCAGTTCGGTTAATCAAACGAAATACCCGTCACTTTGCTAAACGACAGCTAACTTGGTTTAGAAAAGATGAAGAGATTCACTGGTTTAACCCTGCTGAGTATCAATTTGCTGATTTAGTAACTGAAGTAGAAAAGTTGATTAAAGAAGAGCTAGCTGATAAAGATCATAGATTAATTGAATAAAGATTAATTAGTAATTAACTTCTGAGATTAAATGTCTCAGAAGTTTTTTTATTATCACACTTTCTCTTACATTACATATAATAATTAAAGCTACTACTCGCTAATTAAGAAAGGGGTGAGTAGCCTACTGATGACTAGAAATTTATTGGAAAAGATAGAGGCGGGAGAGTTATCGATTATAGAAAGTTTTAAGAAGTTAAATAGTAGTAATCTAGCGCTGCAAGAAGATAATTATAGCGTTCCAACTCAAAATAAATTAAATCAGATTAAAGCAGAATTAGATAATTTAATTGGTTTAGAGAAGATTAAGAAGTTAGTAGCAGAATTAGAGGCTTTTGTTAAAGTACAGCAGCGTAGGCGTCAAAAGAGATTAGCTACCGAACCATTGGTGATGCATATGGTCTTTAAAGGTAATCCTGGCACCGGTAAGACTACTGTAGCACGTATCTTTGGTAAGCTATTTAAAGAGTTAGGTTTATTAAGCGAAGGACATCTAACCGAAGTGGAAAGAGCTGATTTAGTCGGTGAATATATTGGTCACACTGCTCAAAAGACAAAAGATATGATTAAAGAAGCGCTAGGTGGTATTCTTTTTATTGATGAGGCATACTCATTAGCTAGAGGAGGAGTTAGAGATTTTGGTAAAGAGTCAATTGATGCTTTAGTTAAGGGTATGGAAGATCATCGCGATAATTTAATTATTATCTTAGCTGGTTATCCCCAGGAGATGGAGGACTTCTTACAGACTAATCCTGGTCTTAATTCTAGATTTCCTATTACGGTAGAGTTTGAAGATTATACTTTAGAGGAGTTAGTTAAGATCGCCGAACTAATGCTACAAGAGCGTGAATATAAGTTAAGTAAGAAAGCTAAGAATAAGCTTTACCGCTTACTGGCTAAAGAACGGAGTAATAGAGGAGCAGATAGCGGTAATGCTCGTACAGTCAGAAACTTAATGGAACGAGCAATTCGTTTACAGGCTAGTCGGATTATTAATGAACAGAAAAGCTCTCGACGCGATTTGATGATGATTCAACCACAAGATTTTAGAGAATTAGATGAAGAATAAGTAAGGGGCGAGTAGTAATGACTAAATCTTTGGTAGTAGGACAAACAAATGCAGGCAAGACCTGTTTTACAGTTAATTTTGCTGATTATTTAGGTGTTGAAAAATTAAAGTTAACCCTTAAACAACCGGCGGGATTTTCATCTGAACGTACCTACCAATTGCAGACTGCCCGAGAAGAATTAGTTGCATCTCAGGCTCATACTACCAAACAGGTACAACAGATCGAGTTACAACTACCGGCTAAAAAAGGTAGTAAGAAGTTAGAGTTAGTCGATACTTGCGGTTTGATTGAAGGCATTCATTCACAATATCAAATTCGTACTGCTATGGCTCAGACTTTGGCACAACTACGCCAAGCCGATATTATTCTACATATAGTTGATCTAATTAAGTTAGATACGATTAAACAGTTACCCCGTCTTGATTTAGAGATCTATAATTACTGTCGCGATAAGTGTTATTTACTGTTAGCCAATAAGATTGATTTAGAAGGAGCAGCTAATAATCTAACTTACTTACAACAGAAGTTAAGTTCTAAACAGATTATTCCTATTTCTGCACTCTACCAGCGTGGCTTTAAGAAGGTTAAGAGTTTTTTGCTAAAGAATATTTAATCAGAAAGTTAGGTGGATACTTAATGGAGGTAGATATAGTAGAGAAGATTTTAGCTATCTTCTTAACCGGAATTAGTATTAAGCTAATGGATGATTATCTAGATCAAGAGGTAGATAAGTTAGATAATAAAGAAACAGTAGCTCTTAAGTGGGAAAGAGCAGTTTTACCTTATGGCTTATTAGCTCTATCTTTAGCTACTGCTTTACATCGCGATTGGGCGTTATCTCTTTTTTGGGCTAGTTATATTTTAGGTATGGGGTATGACCCAACAAGAAAGTTACCTACTCAATTAGCTGCTTATCAGGAAAGTTTAATTTTGTTGGGGCTAGGAGTTTATTTGTTACCAGTTCCAGAATTGATTTCAGCTCTATTAATTATTGCTTTAGTTCAGTTAGTTGATGATTTGATCGATTATCGTTACTCTGGAGAGAACTTACGTAATAATTTAGCTCACCGTTTAGATAAAAGCCAGGTAATAATCTCAATAATATTCATTACATTAGCTGTTTTTCATTTAGATTTAGTAAAAGGTTTACTTACTTTCTTATTGACTCCAATTGTCGTAAAGTTATTAGAAGGTCAGGGTGTAGTATCTAGTGTTAATTAATTTAATATTAATTGTAAGCGGATTGATTATTAGCTATAATTTAGGTTATTACTACGGAAAGAGAAGAGGAATTAAACGGGGCAAGGAATTATCAGCTCTAGAGTTAAGAGAAGAATCATTAACTAAAGGCTATTGTTTATTATGTAATGGAGATAAAAATGAAGAATTTGCAGGAGATAAATAATTAAACCTAGAATTAATGTTATAAATAGATAAAGGAGGTTTAGTTTACATATGGCATCTCAAATTAATCTCCAGGATAGTTTTTTAAATCAAGTTCGACGCGATAAGATTAAGGTTACAATTTATTTAGTTAATGGCTTTCAATTGAGTGGTGAAGTAACAGGATTTGATAATTTTACAGTTATTTTAAATACAGAAGACCAACAACAAATGATCTATAAACATGCTATCTCTACTATTACTCCACAAGAACCTGTACAGGATCTATTTAATTCTAATGATGAAGACGAAGTGATAAGTTAAGATTCGCAAAAGACGGTTGGTGGTTTTATGTCATCAGCCGTTTTTGCAATTAAACAATTATTATTTGAAAGTGGTGATATCAATAATGAATAGAATTATAGTTAGTCTACTTATTATTTTAGTAATTATAAGCGTAATTACTCCTGCTATATTAGCTCAAAGTAAAATTAATCAGAAGTGGCAGACAGTAGTTGAAGATAACCAATCATTAATCAAAGAAGGAGAGTTAACTACAAAAGAAGAATTAAGAGCTCATTTTAGTTTAGGAGTTGGTTATGCTAATATAGGCAAGATTGATTTAGCAAAGAAAGAATTTGATTTATTAGATGATCAGATAGAAGATAATGCTAGAAAAGAATTTGTAAATCATTATCAAGAAAAATTAAATAATCATCCCCAAGATTTGATAGCTTTAAATCAACTTGCTTTCGCTCATTATGCTAATCACAACTATAAGTCTTCGCTTAAGTTATTTAAACAGATAGTTAAGCAAGATCCTAATAATATTTGGTCTTATAATTATTTAGCTACAGTTTATAGTGAATTAGAAAAGCATCAAAAAGCTGAAGATATTTTACACCAATCTTTAGCAATAGAAAAGAATAAGTATACTCATTTTTTATTGGGAGCAGTTAATTATAAGCAGGGTAATATTTTTAAAGCACTTTATTATGTAGGAAAATCTGGTGACGCAGCTTCTACTTTTCGCGATTAGTTAAAGATACGTCTGATATCTTGACGAGTGATTCCGCCAGTTAAAATCAAAGTAAGTAAATAACCAACTAGACTGATAAAAGTAGCGCCAATGATGCTAACTAAGTTGCTTTGACTTAAGTGTAATAAGTATGAATGAAGAGGTAACAGAGTTGAGATTAAAGTAACTGCAGCTAAGAACGGTTTTAGGATTAATTGTTTTAGATTTAGATTTGCTTCGATTAAATTATTAATAGTTATTAAATGTAAAATAGTAATGATAACAAATCTGCCTATAATTCCAATAATTGCTCCTTGTAAACCTAACTGCGGTAAACTGACTAAAGTATAAATTAAGATTACTTCTACTACTAATCCTACTACTGAATGGATGACTACAGTTTTAGGTCTGCCAAGCCCCTGTAAAACTCCCTTTAAGATCTGTAAGATATAGAGAAAAATAGCTCCTAGTGAGAAAAGCTTTAGAATTTCACCAGCTTGCGGATAATTAAATAGTAGTTGACAGATTTCTTGGGGGAGTAGATAAAAGATAATTACTGCCGGTAGACCAGCGTAAATTGTTAATCTTAATGCTTGTTGGTAGTGATCATGTAAGCGTGATTGATTGTTAACTGACATAGCTTCGGAGATAGCCGGAATTAAGCTAGAAGTAATAGCTACAGTAATAATAGTAGGCAGATGAATTACTTGTAAGACCATTCCTGATAACTGACCATATAAACTAGTCGATTCCGCAACTGATAATCCTGCTGCCTGCAAACGCAAAGGAATTAAGATAGCTTCTAAGCTATAAATTAATGAAGTAACTACTTTACCGATAGTGATTGGAAAACCAAATTTGATTAAATCTTTTAGTAGACTCCAATTATTAGTGGTTGGTTGACTAGTTTGTAATTGATCTTTAATATCACTTTTAACTTTAATAAAGATTAAGATTAAGGTTACTAATCCTAACGCTTCCCCCGCACTAATTCCTAAAATTGCTCCGGAAACTTGATATTGTAAAGAGTAATCTAATAAGTTCTTAATTAAGATTAAAGTTACAATAATTCTAGTAATCTGCTCGATAATTTGAGCTGTAGCTGTCGGAGTCATCATTCTTAAACCTTGAAAGAATCCTCTTAACATAGAAGCAATAGTCATAAAGAATAGGGCAGGAGCAATAGCTTTTAGTAATAGTTCGGTTCGAGGATTATTTAATACATATTTTGCTAAGATAGGAGCATTAAAGTAGAGTAGAGCCGTAAATAGTGTTCCGCTAGTAATACCAAATCCAATTGCAATCTTTAATAATTGTAGACTTTCTTGATAATTATTCTGACTCACTCGCTCCGAAATAAATTTAGAGATAGCTACTGATAAACTACAAGTAGCTATAATAGAGAAGGTGATAAAGATAGGGAAGACCATCTGAAATAGTCCAATCCCTTGATCGCCAATAGTTCTTACTAGGATTAATCTTAAACTAAAACCTAATACTCGATTAATTAACCCAGCAATCATTAATACAAATGCACCTTGAAGTAGAGTCTGTTTTTTGAAGATGAAAGTTCCCTCCTTGAAAAAGAGCTAATCTAATTAATTGTATTCATTGTTAGCTCTTGACATTATGATTAATTAGATAAAAGAGGGAGATTAGTTTTATAAGTTAGGCATTTGATTAATAGCATCTTTACGTTGTTCTTTATCAGTATGAGTATAGATTTGAGTAGTCGAAATATTACTATGTCCTAATAAATCTTGCAGAATACGTAGGTCTTTAGTACGTTGGTAAAGTAACGAAGCAAAGGTATGTCTTAATTTATGCGGTGTAATTTTGCTAGCATTACGAACTCCAGCTTGCTTAGCATATTTTTTTACCATTTTTTGAATTGTACGCTCAGATATTCTACGTCCTCGATTAGATAAGAAGAGTGCCTGTTTAGCATCTTCATTCTTAGGTGTTATCTGTTCTCGTTTTGGTAAGTAATTCTTAATTGCAGTAACAACCTCTTTATGTAATGGAACATAGCGCTCTTTATTCCCCTTACCATAAAATTTGATAGAATAATCATTAAAATTAATATCTTCTACATTGAGATTAACTAACTCTAAAATTCTTAAACCACAGTAGAGAAATATTTTATTGATAGCTAAGTCTCTATTGCGATATTTAGAATCATACTCTTCAATAGCAGTAATATATTTTTCGATATCTTCTTTTTTAAGATAGATTGGTTCAGATTGAAGATTAGACTTAGTTGCTTCAATGGTATCAGTAGGATTTTCTGAAATTATTCTACGTTTCTTAAAGTAAGCAAAAAAAGAGCGTAGACTATATAATTTTCTATTTCTTGTCGCTGGACTGTTATCATCAATTAAGATAATATCACTTAAAAATTCACTGACTTCAAATTGAGATATATCTTCGATATTAGTTTTATCCAAATTATAATCAAATTCTTCTTCTAAATAATTACCAAACTTCAGTAAGTCATGTTTATACTGTTTAACGGTTAATTGAGAGTAACCTCGTTCAGCAATTAGATATTTAGTAAAACTTTTAATTCCAGTTTGATAATTTATTTCTTTCATTATAATCCTCCTTAACTTTATTGTCTCCATTACTTCGTTAAATATATCTTTTACGAAGTAATGGAGACAATATTAATAATTTAAACTCTTAATCATAAAAGCAACCAGTTAACTGGTTGCTTTTATGAAAATTAAGTATATTTCACATCTGTAATTTCTACGGCTCTAAATCCTTCATCTTCTATACACTCCATACAATTATCACAAATCTTAGTTTCATCCAGATCACAATAATCGCATCTACCGCAATTAATACAAATCTTATCTTCTAATACACATTCCATCATATCACTTTGATTATTCATCACTATCTCACCTCTTATTAATAATTAGCATTTTTATAGTATCTTATTCTCGAGTAAAAAGTAATCTCCTGCAATCTAATTATTTTATACTACTCTATTATAAATTACAGATTCTTAATTTTAAAAAATAATTCTTTTAATTCTTCTAAATTACTATTCATTCCTACAACTATGACCATAATAAACAATCCTACCAATAATAAAAACTTCTTATTTCGGAGCAAAGAATTATTTTTCTGTTGTTGACGATCTTTAGTAGCAGGATAATAATTTACTATCCGATATTTCATCATATCACTCCTTATTTAATTTAGACGAACGCGAGTTTCTGAAACATCTGTTCTATTATTTATTATATACGAACGTTCGTTCTTTGTCAACTATTAACGAACACGGGTTTGATTTAGTAATGAGATTATGGTATAATATAAAGGAAAATTAATGGAGGTGCATACAAATCATGGAAGATTTATCAGATAGACAACAACAGATCTTAAACTTTATCATGCAAGAAATAAATCAGAAAGGATATCCCCCATCAGTTCGAGAAATTGCTAATGCAGTAGGATTAAGTTCTCCTTCAACGGTTCACTCTCATCTCAAAACTTTAGAAAATAAAAAGTATATCCGTAAAGACCCTACAAAACCGCGCGCTATAGAAGTATTATACGAACCACTTAATACCAAAGAAGATAAAGAGATAGTAAATATTCCATTAGTAGGTAAAGTTACTGCCGGAGAACCTATCTTAGCTGTTGAAAATATAGAAGATACCTTTCCTATCTCCTTAGATTACGTCAACAAAACTAATAATAAACTATTTATGTTAACCGTTGAAGGAAATAGTATGATTAATGCTGGGATTTTAGATGGAGATTACGTTATTGTCAGACAACAGCATATTGCCCAAGATAGAGATATAGTAGTTGCTCTATTAGATGATGAAGTAACAATTAAAAGATTCTTTAAAGAAGATGACGTAGTTCAATTACAACCAGAGAACGATACTATGGAACCGATTATTACTTCTAATGTAAAAGTACTAGGCAAAGTAATTGGAGTTTACCGTCAAATTGATTAATTAAGTTCTAGTCTGTAATAAAGTATATCAGATTGCAACTGATTAAGCGTAGCTTGGATGCGACCTTGAGCATCAATTATTCCGCTAAGCCCTGTATTGCTAACTTTAATTAACGGTTGGTTATTCTCTATTGCTCTAAAAATAGCCATCTGCCATATCTGAATAGCTAAATTTCCTTCCTGAAACCAAGCCTCATTTGAGATATTAATTAAAAAATCACTATTAGCAGCTAACTGAGTTACTAATTTAGGATTTAATATTTCTGAACAAATTGGTGTACTAAAGGAAAAGTCTTGTAAATTAAATGAATTAATTTCTGTGCCTGCTCCTTTACTATGTACTAACTTAGCTATAAATTTAGGTAATCTACTTTGATAAGGTAAGTATTCACCAAAAAGTACTAACTGCAACTTACTATATGATTCTATCCTTTCTCCTGTTCGATCAAATAAAATAGCTTGATTATAAATTTGTTCTGCTGTTTGATTTAAAGCACCGGTTAACAAAAGAGTATTCCAACTATTTATTTTAGTTAATAACTGTTCTTTCATCGTAGATTGTATATCACTATTAAGCACAGTAGGAATAGCAGTTTCAGGCCATATAATTAAATCTAATTCATTATTATTTAATAATTTCTCAGTCAATCGAGACAAACGCCGTAAAATTTGTTGACGATAATTTTTCTTCCATTTAATCTGTTGTGCTATATTAGGTTGAACCAACCCCACCTTAATTACTTTCTGTTCTTTTCTTTGATTAGAACTATAATTTAGATCTATTACTCCATAACTAACTACTAATAAAACAACTAATAATCCTATCACTAATTCTAATTTGTAATTACTCTTTTGATTTTTGATTGATAATAATAATCTATAAATTACTAAATTAATAAATAGAACTATAAAACTAATCGAATAAACTCCACCTAATTCTGCAACTTGAATTAAATAAGTAAAGTAAGCTTGACTATATCCTAAGATTCCAAAAGGTAACTGCTTAAAACTAATCATCACCCTTATATATTCCAATAAAACCCAACTTCCCGGTATTAATAGATAATTTAATAAACAGTACCTCTTTAATAATTTATTAACTACTACCGCAAAGCTACCTACTATCAATGAAGATAAAATAGATAATAACATAACTAATATTAAAGCAATAATTATAGGCAAACCAAAAATTAATTGAGGATAAATTAACGAATAAAAGATTATACTAAACCAAATTGTACCACTAATCATTCCGCTAATTAAAGCTTCTTTTCCACTTTGTTCTGTGACTACAAAAAATAATGGAACTAAACTAACCCAAGCAACAAAATATAAGTATGGTAAATGAAAAGATGCTCCCAATAATATCCCACTTAAAACAGATAATATTAATGACTGTAAAGATAAATTATTCTTATTCATAAATCAACCCCTAACGAAAAAGCTGGAGTGAATTTACTCCAACTTAATTACATATTCAAACTACTTAGTGCATCTTTTAAAACAAAAATCCCAATTACTATAAAGATAACTCCAGCACCTAATTGTAGATAAGATTCAGGGATATATTTAGTAATCATATCACCAAAAAAAGCTGCTAATAAAGTAACTGTGATCAAAGCAGCAGAAGCTCCAAAAAAGATTGGAATTGGCGATTTATGCTGAGTTACTAAGGTAAAAACAGCTAGCTGTGTCTTATCCCCTAATTCAGCCAGAAATAACATAACATAAGTAGCAAAAAACAACTTCCAATCCATAATCATTCTCCTTATATCTTTTTTAAAATTCTATTAATATTATTATAACATTATTATTATTTAATACCAAAGAGATTAGTCTAATTAAAAACTACTTTATTTTTTTAAATTAATTCATATTTTTGCAGGATATATACATACTTTTCCATAAAATAGTAATTAGAGCAGAGGTAAAAATATTAAATAATGAGGTGATTACAATTAAAAAAATAGGTTTTGGATGTATTGGTATTGGTCAAGGAGGCATTAACTTAGCTAAAGAATTTAACGAACACTTCCCCACAATAGTTATCGATACCGCAAAACAAAATTTAGATAGCTGTAATGTAGAAGAAGACTTAAAATTACACGTTAAAATAAATGAATGGGGTGGAGCAGGCAAAAATATTGAATTAGGTGAACAAGGAATTATCGAATATCAACAAGAAATTACCAATCTTATAGAGTCTAACTTTTCTGATTTAGATTATATCTGGGTAACTGCTGGACTAGGTGGAGGAACTGGATCTTTAGGCTGTGTACAAATTAGTAATATTCTTAATAACCTAGGAATTACTCATGGTATGTTAGTCACTTTACCAGCTAATCACGAAGGAGATGATGAATTTATTAATGCTACTACTGCTCTCTACTCTATTGAGAAAGCACGTAGTGAATTCAATAATTTACGTAGTATTATCATTATTGAAAATGAAAAACTTAAAGAACGTATCATGAATAATTTTGAAGTTTCTTTCGAAAATTTATGGAAAAAAGCTAATAAATATGTTTTTAATTCTTTTTATAAATTATTTAAATATAGCCAAAAAAGTTCTTCTTTTACCTTTGATGGACAGGATTATATCAGAATCTTAGAAAAAAGCGGCTATATGACCTTTAGCGAAAAGATCATTAAAAATGTCGAAGAAAAATCAGAAAATGTACTAGTTAATGAAGTACAAAGTATCTGGCGCGAAGGGGTTTTCATGGATCAACTAGACTTTAATAAAGCTAAAGGTTTAGCATTAATTATTAATCGTCCTAAATCTTATGACCAAGACGGTAGAGCAATTAATAATTTACTTTCTGAAATGAATGAATTTATTGGTAATGGGACTTTCTGTCCTGGTATCTATGAATCAGAAAAAGGATTTACTGAAACTATTAAACGCAGTTTCGATAAAAATAAATCAATTAAATTAATTACTGCTATTAGCGGCATTCCATTTCCTGAAGAACGATTCAAAGAATTAAAAGAGAAATCAGAACTAAGTATTGATGCTTACTATGAACAAGACCAAGATTCTGATATTAATCTTAATTTAGGTAAAATATCTACTTATGTAAATGAATATAAACGTAAAAAAGAAACTACTAACTTCTCTATCTTTGACGAACCAAAGAAGAAACAAATTAATGCTGCTAATAAGTTACAACAAACTTGGCAAGAAAAGCTCCACCAAACAAAAGAGGATCATCCTGAAGATATATAAGAAGAAGCCACCGCAAAAGGTGGCTCTTTTAACCTATTAACCAGCTACATAACCTTTTAATGATTTACTACGTGAAGGATGTCTTAATCTACGCAAAGCTTTTTCTTGAATCTGTCTAATTCTTTCGCGACTTAAATCAAATTTATCAGCTACTTCGCGTAAAGTCTTAGGCAGTCCATCATTTAAACCATAACGCAGTCTAATAATTTCAGCTTCTCTATTAGATAAATCAGATAATACTTCCTCTAAATCTTCCTGCAAGAACCGCTCATTAACATTTTTAATTGGATCATCGATTCCGTCATCAGCAATTAATTCACCTAATTCAGTACTCTTATCTTCGCCTACTAAATTATTTAAGGAAGCTAGATTTTGATCAGAAGTAATTCTGATAATCTCTTTAACTTTCTCTTCTTTAATACCTACTTCCTCAGCTATCTCTTCACTAGTAGGTTCACGATTTAATTCATTATATAATTTATCTTTAGCTTTAAAGATCTTAGTTGTCTTCTCCCAAATATGAACAGGGATTCGAATTGTTTTAGCTTCAGGTAATGCTCTAGTAATTCCCTGTTTAATCCACCAAGTGGCATAAGTGCTGAATTTATAACCCTTGTCCGGATCAAATTTATCTATAGCCTTCATTAAGCCTAAATTACCTTCCTGAATTAGATCTTCTAACTCCATTCCTTTGCCTTGATATTTCTTAGCGATATTAACTACAAGCCTTAAATTATGCTCAATCAATTCCTCTCTAGCTCTTTGATCGCCATCTTGAGCCTTTCTAGCCAATTCAGCCTCTTCTTTTTTAGAAAGAAGGTCATGAGCCATATCTTGGTAGTATTGTTTAATTCCCATTAATTATCCTCCTTTGTGGTGATATAGGCTAATTGCTGAATCGTCCCTCCCTAATTATTAATAAAGCTATTAATACCAATCTCTATATTATTATATCTCTTATAAACTTTTTAGAAGGATGGTATTAATCTTGTCATCATATTGCTTATTTTAAATAAAAGAATATAAATTCCTGCATATTCCGATAAATAAAATTATTTATCTACTTTGAATATAAAAATCCCCCATTAATCAATGCGGAATTGATACCACTTTCTAACATGATAGACAGATTATTTTCACTACCCATTATTAAATTATAACAACTAATTTTATAAATAGCAAGGATATTTCATAAAAAAATAAAAATAATTTATAAATAAATCTGGAATATTTAATAGAAATAGTTAATTAATTTCTTTTAAACCAGCTAAATCCTTAATAATTATCTGTTGTCGAGCAGTATTAATTAATTCTTCCTCTTTAAACTTACTTAGTACTCTAGAAATTGTCTCTCGTGATGACCCAATTAAATTAGCCAATTCTTGCTGTGTTAATGATAGATTAATCTCCACTTGATTACTATTGCCTATGCCGTATTCTTTCGCTAAATAAATTAAAAAGCTAGCTGTCTTACCTTTAGTGTTTTTAAGCCCCATATCTTTTACAGTCTGTTGAGCTCTTCTTAATCGTTTAGACATAACACCTAAAATTTCTATTGCTATTTCGGGAATCTCCCTAATTAATCTCTTCATATCTTTAGTTCTCAAAATTGAAATTTGAGAATCTTCCAAAGTAATAGCAGTAGCAGGATACTCCTCATTATCAAAAAGAACTACTTCTGCAAAAATATCCCCTGTTTTAAAGATATTTAATATCTGTTCTTCTCCACTTTCAATTGTCTTAATTAATTTAACCCTACCTGATTTAATTAAAAATAAGCCTTGTCCTTCTTCGCCTTCAAAAAAGATCGTCTCGCCTCGTTTATATTTTCTAGTATTCATCAAACCTGCTATCTTCTTTAAATTTTCAGCAGATAGATTAGAAAAATAAGAAGTACTTTTTAAAATATCTTCTTCCACGTAATTTAGCCTCCTTGTTAATTAATCCTAACTTCTATTTATACTTATTACACTAACAAAGTACTTTCTCCTGCTTAATAAAAAATAGACCTAACTCCTTATAAGAGCAGGTCTACAGTAATTATTCTTTTAATTTACCATTTACTCCGATTGCTTTAGTTGTAAAGTCTAAGTCAATATTTGCTTGTTCTAAAGCTTGCTGTACGATACGTACTAAGCCGCCACAACAAGGAACTTCCATTCGTGCTACAGTTATGCTCTTTAAATCATTATTAGCAAAGATAGCAGCTAATTTATCTATATATGATGCAGAGTCATCTAACTTAGGACAGCCCATCGCTACTACTCTTCCAGATACTAAATCCTGCTGAAAGTTACCATATGCTCCTGCAACACAATCAGCTATAATTAACAGATCAGCATCATCAAAATAAGGGGCTTTTGGTGGTAATAAATTAATCTGAATGGGCCAGTTCTGTAATTGAGATTCTATCTCTTTATCTTCATCTTGATCTGTAGTTTTATTTTTTTGTAATTCCATCATCTTGCTACCTGGACAACCGCTAGAGTGCTTGTGATTATCATCTGCCTTTTCATCTTTACCTTTGAATTCTTTAGCTTCACGTTCCTTAATCTCTAATGCTCCTGTCGGACAATCCCCAATACAGTTACCTAATCCATCACAGAAATGTTCACTAATTAATTCTGCTTTACCATCCACAATCTGTAAAGCTCCTTGTTCACAATTTACCGTACAATTTCCACATCCTACACACTTATCACGATCAATTTCAATTACTGATCTCTTTTTCATCATTATCTCTCCTTTATCTATTAAAATTTATTAATTATCATTTTCTTAACTCTGTCTATATAATACTACTTTTAGACTAAAACTTCTGTGATTTACCTAACAGATAAGTAAAAAAATAAAAAGCCGTCCATGCGGACGGCTCTAATAAAATATTAATTATAATTCTGCTTCAATTAACTCCTTAATTTCGGATGAACTAGGAACTCTTCCTTTAATCTTAACCTCTCCATTAATTCCTAATCCCGGAAGTGACATAATGCCGGCTGATGTAATATCCGCCATATCCTGCACTTTATTTACTTTAACATCTACATCTAACTCCTCTACTACTTCTGTTACTATATCATATAATTTAGTACACTTCTGACAACCTGTACCATAAACTTTAATCTCCATTTTATCTCCTCCTGATTAATTTATTACTCCTCTAAAGCCAACTTAGTTTCATTAATCTGTTTAATTAATAATTTTTCCGCTGAGTTCAATAACCTCATCACTTCTTCATCCTTAATCTGATATAAAACTTTAACTCCTTCTTTACGACTCTCCACTAAATCTTGATCCTTTAAGACCTTTAAATGTTGTGAAATATTGGACTGGTTTAGTTCTAAATCCTCATAAATTTCACAAACACATAACTCTCCCTCTTCTAGTAAGTTCAAAATTTGAATTCTTGTTGGATGAGCTAAAGCCTTAAATAGTTCACTCTTTAATTTGCTAATTAATGTAGACATACCTCAATTCACCCTTTACTTATCACAAAAAATAATTATATTAGAATATTCTATTAAAATTATAATATATCCTATTAATAACGTCAACTTAATAAAGTCAACTATCTATCTTCAGTTCCTAAATTGATAATCATCATTATCTTGCCTTGATTTACTTCAATCACAGCTCGTTGATTAGTAATAATATTGCTAATTCCTAGTGTTTCTCCGCGATTAATAGTCTGATTAGATAACTCATATTTAAATCCGTATAAGCTAACTCCTGTTACTTGGTCGGTAATCGGTAATAATGAAACTGTTTTATCTGCTAAGTTATTAATTATTCTTTCATCTGTAATTAATTCTATTCTTTCATTAGCAGAAATTAACTTAATTCTTAGATTAGGTTGGTCTAACTTCTCTAAAAGATATAAATTAGCTAACGTATGATCTATTCTAGCACCTACAGCAGCATAGATAACTATATCGCGATATCCTTTAGTAATAGCGGTTTCTAAAGCCAATTCAGCATCAGTTTTATCTTTACAACAAGGATGTTGCTGCCACTCTATATTCTCTTGGGAGCGATAAAATTTAAGAACTTGATTAGATATCGAGTCTAGATCACCACAGATCAAATCGGGGTTTACTCCTAATTGATAGGCATAATCTGTACCTCCATCAACTGCAATAATAAAATCTTCTTCTTGTAGTTGGCTAATATAAAACTTATCAGTTCCGCTTAATCTACCATTTAAAAATATAACTGCTCGTCTCATTTTATACTCTCCTGTCTATCTTAAATCAATTAGATCAACTGAACTTCTTAATAATATTATCATAATTACAACTGTAATCATAATCTCCGGTAACATATAGCTAAGATTATAACCAATAGAATAGAACCACGGATTTTGACTCTCAGGAGCATATTCAGCAAAGAAGATTACTCCTGATACTGTATGAATAATTAATCTTAAGCTACCAGCAAATAGAATACTGATACTTACTAATATTAACTCTTTTAGACTTTTATCAATCTCTGCAAAAACATTATGTATAACACCAGCAACTCCTAAACTACCAAATGCCAATGGGTAATCTAAAATTGCTTGTAGTGGATAATAGATCTTAGCACCTAATATTAATTGTAAGCTGCCGTATAGAATACCTAATGTTATTCCCTGTTTTACTCCCCAACGCAAAGCAATAAAGAAGATAGGAACCATCTCTAATGACACCGAACCACCTTGGGGCAGTTCATAGACTTTAATAAAATTTAAAATAGTAGCTAATGCTAATGCAATTCCTAATTCAGATAACTCTTTAATTTTTTGACTCTCCAACTATTATCACCTCTCATAAAAAAGCACAACTCAATTGAGCTGTGCTTAAAAGTTAACTCTGTTTATAAAGATTATAGCAGATCAAATTTCAGCTTGCAAGATAAGAGCTTTATTTGCTACCTCCTAATCCCGCGTCATAATCATCACGTGGAACAAAAGTCTTACAACAACTTTGAGCGCAGTCACTAACTGGTGAGTAACCTTTATCATTAACGATCTGATTAGTCTCTGCTACATCAATCTCATTAGGCAGATCTTGTGCAAATTCATCACTTACAATTAGTAATTTTTCAGCTATACATAAATTAGGCTCTTGAAACCACTTACAGTTATCAACTGTACAGTGTACATGGGACTTCATTGACATCTAATCTCCTCCTTTTACTCTTAATAGTTTAATATTATGATGTTAATTTAACTCAATTTCATACTAGTAGATAAATCTAAATTAATAAATTTTACAAAAAGGTTTTTTTTATTACTAACAAGTGATATAATTTTTAGTGGAGTTATGAATGTACTATCAATTCAATTATTAATATAGGGAGGATTTCAACTATGAATCAAACTAAAAAAATAGCTTTAGGAGGGCTATTAACAGCTTTAGTTGCTGTAGCTACCATGTCAATTAAAGTACCGCTACCGACTAATAATGGTTATCTACATTTAGGAGATAGCATGATTTATTTATCTTCTATCTTATTTGGTTGGAAGTTTGGATTAATAGCTGGCGGTCTAGGTTCTGCTTTAGCTGATCTATTTTCAGGTTATGCTGCTTGGGCAGTGCCATCTCTAATCATTAAGGGAATAGAAGGTTTAATAATCGGTAAGATAGCTTATGATAGTCAACGTGATGATTCTTTAACTATTAAAGATATTATAGCAACATTAGTAGGAGGAAGCTGGATGATCTTAGGATATTATCTATTTGGTGTAATTGTCAAAAATAGCTTTCATGTTCCACTTAGTAATATTCCAGGTAATATAATTCAAGCAATTAGTGGAGCAGTAATTGCTTTTCCTATTATTTTTGCTATATTAAGAAGTGATATGCTACATTATTTAAAGAATTAAGAAGAGGTGATGGTTTTGAAGGCTGGTAAACTTAATATTAATAACTTAAAAAATTTAATTTTAGATCAAATTTCAGTTAATAATCAAGATATACTGGTTAAACCAGAGATTGGAGAGGATTCAGCAGTTATAGATTTTGGGGATTATGTTGCAGTCATGTCTACTGATCCTATTACTGGTACTCAAGATGGAATCGGCAGTTTAGCAGTTAATGTATCTTGTAATGATATTGCAGCTAATGGTGCTCAACCAATCGGCATTCAACAATCTCTGCTAATACCTCCACATTTAACTAAAGATGATGTTATTGCTATTACTCAAGATATTAATCAGGCGGTTCAAGATTTAGAAATTGATATTTTAGGTGGACATACTGAAGTTACTGACGCTGTTAATAAACCTTTAATCTCTTGTACAGCTATTGGTAAAACAACTAAAGAAGATTTTGTTACTTCTTCTGGAGCTCAAGTGGGAGATCAGATTATCGTTACTAAATGGACAGGTTTAGAAGGGACTTCTATTCTTGCTACGGATTATTATAATAAATTATTATCTTTAGGTGTTGATCAAGATTTATTATTAGAAGCACAAAATTTAATTTCTCAAATCAGTGTAATTCCAGAAGGATTAATTGGAGCAGAAGAAAAGGTAAATGCAATGCATGATGTTACAGAAGGCGGTTTATATGGTTCTTTATTTGAATTAACTGAAGCTGCTGAAGTTGGTTTTAAAATTAATCAAGCTGATATTCCTCTTCATCCTGCTACTATAGCAATTACTGAAACTTTAAACATTAATCCTTATCAATTAATTGGTTCAGGAATGATGATTTTAACTACAGATTGTGGGGAAGATTTAGCAAAAACACTAGATGATAGTGGAATTAAATGTAGTATTATTGGAGAAATTACTGCTGAAGATAGAATAGTAGTTACTAAAGAACAAAATATTGAACTTACAGAAGCTCCCGAGGATGAATTATGGAATTTTTTAGCTAATAATTAATTTTAGTTCCTCTACTGTTTTGTGGGGGAACTTTTTTTATTTGTTTTAAGTCATAAGTGACTAAGTAATTATAAACTATTTTCTCAATCAAAAAAGACCGGAAGTTAATCCGATCTTAAATCTTAAGTTAAAAATTTTTTAATTGGTTCTTTTAATTGATCAAATTCTACTAAGAAAGCATCATGACCAATAATAGAATCTAATTGATGATGTTTAACTACTCCTCCTACTTCTCTTAATCCTGTTATTATTTCTTCAGATTCTTGTGGTGGAAATAGTTGATCAGAATTAATAGTAATTAATAGCACCTCTGATTTGATACGCTCTAATGCATCAATAAATGACTTATAATCTTTACTAATATTATATAAATCCATTGCCTTAGATAAATAAAGAAAGGAGTTAGCATCAAAACGATTTACAAATTTCTGACCCTGATAATTTAAATAACTATTAATTTCAAATTGATTACCAAGTGAATACTCTAAGCTTTTTTTCTTTCTCTTTCTACCAAATCTTGTTTGAAAAGACTTTGGACTTCTAAATGTTATAATTCCTATTTTACGTGCTAAAGCCATACCATCTTTAGGTTTAGAATTGGAATTATAATAATTACCATTCTGCCACGCTGGATCATTTTTTACTGCCTCCATAGCTACTTGATTATAAGCAATAGTCTGAGCTTTTAAACGTCCAGCAGTACCAATTGGCACTATCTTATCTATATATTCTGGATATTCAACTGCCCATTTAAGAACCTGCATTCCTCCTAAAGAACCACCAATTACTGCTGCTAATCGATTTATCTGTAACTCATCTAAAACTGCCTTCTGTAAATTCACCATATCTCCAATTGTAATTACCGGAAAATCTAATCCATATTCTTTTCCTGTAGCAGGATTAATAGAAGCGGGACCTGTTGTCCCATAACAGCTACCTAAAACATTAGTACAAATTACATAATATTGATTAGTATCAATAGCTCGATCCGGACCAATTAATTCATTCCAAAATCCAGGTTTCTTATCTTTGGAGCTGTACCAGCCAGCAGCATGAGCACTGGCTGTTAAGTGATGACAGATTAAAATCACATTATCACGAGCAGCATTCAATTGACCATAAGTCTCATAAGTAACATCAATTGGCCCTAACTTTGCTCCTGACTCTAACTGCATCTTATTATCTTGGTCAAATAGTGTTAAGTTTTCTTCTTCAACTAATCCTACCCCACCATCATCAATCTTATCTGAGTGATTACTAGAAATACTCATCCTACTCCCTCCTTTCCTAGCAACATCAGCTACTTTATCTAACTTGATCAAAAGCCTGTTCAAGATCAGCAATAATATCTTCTACATTCTCAATTCCTACAGAAATTCTAATTAAATCCTCAGTAATTCCTACTTCTTCTAACTCTTCCTCAGATAACTGTTCATGAGTTGTGGAAGCTGGATGAATAATTAATGATCTAGTATCTCCTACATTAGCTAATAGAGTACATAGTTCAACATTATTAATCAAATCCTTGCCAGCTTCAAAGCCACCTTCAATTCCAAAGCAGACCATACCGCCGAATCCTTTACTATGTTGCTTAGTAGCTAACTCATGATGCGGATGACTCTCTAAGCCAGGATATCTAACCCAATTAACTTGTGGATGTTCTTCTAACCACTCAGCTACCTGCTGTGCATTCTCACAATGACGCTCCATTCTAAGTGATAATGTCTCTAAACCTTGAATAAAGAGCCAAGAGTTCATTGGACTTAAGGCTGGCCCAGTATCGCGATAACCTTCAGTTCTCATCTCAAAAATAAGATCTTCATTACTGATTACTATTCCGCCGATTGAATTACCGTGTCCACCAATATACTTAGTTGCTGAGTGAATAACCACGTCAGCCCCTAAATCTAAAGGCTTTAATAAGTAAGGAGTATTGAAGGTATTATCTACTACAACCGTTAGATCGTGTTGGTGAGCTAACTTAGAAACAGCTTGAATATCAACAATATCTAATAGTGGGTTACCTGGTGATTCTAAATATACCATCTTTGTATTTTCATTAATGGCAGCTTCCCACTCATCAAGATCATCAGGTGCTACAAAGTTAGTCTCAATTCCATACTTAGGCAATGTTTCCGAAAATAAATGGTAGCTACCGCCATAAATAGAACGAGATGATATAATTTCATCGCCAGCTTCCAATAAAGTTAATACTGTTAAATTAATTGCTGCCATACCAGATGATAAAGCTAAACCTGCTTCTCCTCCTTCTAAAGCAGCTACCCGCTGTTCAAAGACAGCATTAGTGGGATTACCTATTCTAGTATAGATATTTCCTTCTTCTTCCAAAGCAAATAAACTCGCTGCATGATCTGCATCATCAAACTCATAAGAAGTAGTCTGATAAATTGGTACTGCTCGTGATCCTGTAGTTGGATCTGGATCATAACCTGCATGTAGTGATAAAGTTTCAAAACCTAAATTATCATTCTGTTGATTGCTCATTTTATTACCTCCATTTTAAAATTAATTAATAAAATAATAAAAAGCCTCTTCCTATTGAGATAAGAAGAGGCTTTAATCTGTTAAATCTCCACCTCTCTTATCTTTCAATGCTACTACACATTGCAGGAGTTGGCACCACTTCCTTGTAAAACTTAAACAAGGATGGTTGCCGGGCTTCATCGGGCCAGTCCCTCCGCCGCTCTTGATAAGAGAGCACTACATCTCTATTTAATTTCCTAAGTTATGATAACATATTCTAGAATACTTGTCAATTGCCCGGGGAATCTTTTTCACTATTTTTCTCGTTATCAATAACTCTTTGACTATCACTCATAATCAATTTAACTATACTATTAATTGACTCTTTATCTTGCCAAAACTTAAGAGCACGCTGATAGACTATATCTTTAATTTTATTCTCCAACTTTGCTGCTTTAACGTTACTTAATTGATATACTCTTCCCTGATTAATATAGCTTTTTAACTCCTGTTTTACTGTAGAGCTTAACTGCACCTCTTGATACCATAACGATTCTAAAGGTAGGTAAGTCGGCACTACTTTTAACTTCTTAGCTATAAATAAACTCTTCTGTTGGTTCATAAACTCAGCAAACTTATAAGCTGCTTTAGTATGTTGATCTCCTTGATACTCCTGTTGGCGAAAAAGTAGTAATCCCATCACCTTAATTGGGCTCTGTTTTATTTCTGATTTCCAGGTAGGAATTGGTAATAAAGTAGGTTTTACCTTCTCTTCTTGCTTAGATCGTAAATAAAAGTGATTCAATAACCACATATTTGCCGGAGCTATAATGCCAGCTTTATTCTGCCAAAAATAGGGAAGTAAATCTTGTAACATCTTAGTTGGTGAGGAACTAAAGACCTCTCTTTGGCGTAGCTGATCTAGAAATTTGAAAAGCTTTGTTAACTCTGCTGCAGTAAAATTCAATTCATAATTTGAACTTACTAATCTCTGTTGTTGATTAGCAGTTAATAATTGATAATATAGTTCTGGATTATAAGGATTAAATATAATACCATTATCTTGACCTAACTTTGATAAATCCTGTGCTAATTGTAAAAAATCTTGTTGGTTCCAACTTGTTTCTAACTTCTCACGTTCAAAATCAACCTCTTCTAACAACTGCTGATTACCAACCCATACTTGCGGATAAATCCAATTCGGTAACCCCCACAACTTATCTTGATAGCTAAAAGCTTTAATACTAATCTCATTATAATTAGTTAGTTTAGACTCTTGACCTTGATTTAAATATAAATCAACTGGAATCTGCAACTTTCTACTAAATAACTGATTACCAAAGATAGCATGATAAATATCCGGCGGCTGACCTGCAGTTATACTTTTTTGTAACTTCTCTCTACCTTCTTTAAAAGATAGTAATTGATAATTCACCTCAACATTAGGATACATCTCATTAAACTCAGCTATAACTTGCTTTAAAAATTCCTCATAACTCTCATCTTGTCCTACGAAAAGAGGATAATCCCAATAAGTAATCTCATATTCTTCTGTCAAATCTAACTCTACAGTAGGGTCGAATTTAAACTTATCTACTTTCTGCCATTTAAGATAGAAAACCAAACTGCCAGTAATAGTAGTAATTACTAACATTATCCCCAATAATAACTTCCAGCTTAACTTTGGGTTATCTGCCACAATCCCCCTCCTTAATTATCTTAGATTCAATAAATAAAAGATATTTTCGTCTCCCACTAGTTCATCACCTAAGCCATAAAGAGCTCTTAACTCTTTAACTGCCTCCTTTGTAGTGCTACCAAATCTTCCATCAGTATAGCCGGGATCAAAACCATATTTCCTCAATCTCTCTTGAAATAACAGGACATCCTTACCAGTCTGACCAGGTTGTAAAGTATGAGTAATCTTAATTGAATCTCGATCACCAATAATCTTTACTCTAGTTCCCACATCAACCCAAGAATAGAGCACCTTTACGTGTCGATTAAACATTCTAATACAGCCGTGACTAGCAGCTGTACCTATAGAACCGGGCTTATTAGTACCGTGTATGCCATAAATTCCCCATGGTACATTTAATCTCATCCAACGTACTCCAAAACCTCCACCCCAATGAGCATCTTTAGCAATAATAGCCCACTCACCAACCGGAGACTTAGTAGATGGTTTACCAACCGCTACGGGAAATTCATGATGCAGCTTATCATCATCATAAACCTTCATTACCTTAGCATAGCCGTCAATTAATAAAAAAACTTCACCTTGAGGTGGTTGGAGGTGGTCACTACTTACTTCAACAGTAGTTTCAACAGGTAAATGATAACCACAAGGTAGCTCAACAGCAGTAACTGTAGAAACAACAATTAAACCTGTAATAAAGCTCCATACTATAATCTTCCTCTGCACTCTTAACTTCTACCTCCTCTTGAATCTAGAAGTAAATATCACTTAATATCTAATAATTACGTTAAAAATATAAAAAATATACTCATAAAAAGAAAAAGTCAACTACTTAAGTAGTTGACTCCTGACTGACAAATTTACTTTTAATATACTCAATTGCCTCCTGGTGACTATTAACTAGCCCTTCCGCTTGCGCTTCTTTAACCGCTTTTAACACTCGACCAACCTTCTTACCTTCCTCAATTCCAAGCTCCTCCATTACAGTACTACCATCGATTAAATCTTCAGCTGTTCGTTTAGCTAACTCTTTAACTTCTCTAAGAAGTTGTTGAAAAAAGGTTAAGGTATCATCTATCTCTGTTATTTGATCATTAAGTATACAAGTAGCTAACATATCTGCTGCTGCTAATACAACCACATCTCCCACTAAGTCGTCGACCGCTAGAAAGAAACGGTACTTACCTTTAATAGTTAGATTATTAGCATTATATAAGAAAAGGGGGCGCATATGATAGCGAATTAAAGTTCTGATATAAGATATCTGCTGTCGACTTAATGATAGTTTTCTTAAAACAGGAGTTATATAGTTAGCTCCCACCTGATGATGATTATAGAAATGGATCTC
Organism: Bacillota bacterium; assembly: GCA_051745835.1. Taxonomy (GTDB): domain Bacteria; phylum Bacillota; class Halanaerobiia; order Halobacteroidales; family Acetohalobiaceae; genus JBNJEL01. Next base: position 5,710 of record JBNJEL010000002.1, on the reverse strand, counting down.
TCCATTGACTTTCGTCTCAGTTTCTAATTTACCAATATCATGGAATAATGCAGCTAGCTTAAGAGCTGATAACATATCTTCTTCTATCTCTTGCTGCCAAAACTCTTTTGTTAGTAAATTCTCTAATTGCTTTAAAGTAAATAACGAATGAGTCCATAAATCTTCTTGATGATACTTGCATCTGCCTGCTTTTTTCATCTTATCAACTTCTGGAATCAATACAGATAATAGTAAGAATTGCTCTTCTAAATACTCTACGTTCTCTGCAGCTTTAGTCGTTGCTAATAACTTCATTAGCTCTACTTGAATTCGTTCTCTAGCCACCTTATCTATCTTACTTACTGACTCTTGGATTAATTCTTCTGTTGGAGTAGTAATCTCAAAATCCAGCTCTGCTCTAAACCTAACTGCCCGCAAAACACGTAAAGGATCAGCAGAAAAAACATCACTACTTACTGCTCTAATAACTCCTTGTTTTAAATCCTCCAAACCTCCTGTGGGATCAATTAAGTTAGCTAAAATCTCATCTCTATTCTGCAACTTAAAAACATCTAAACCACAACCTAAAGCATTAATCGTAAACTCCCTTCGCAATAGGTCAGATTTAATAGAATTATTAGTTAATGGTGCAAAATCGTAATTAAATCCATCATCGACAACTCTATAAATCTTTCGCTCAGCATCTAACTCTACAAAACTACCGCTCAATTGGTCAGCAAACTTCCTAGCTACTTGCTCTACATCTTTTTGCATAACCAAATCTATATCTTTTAACTCGGTTTGCAAAAGATAATCACGCACTGCTCCTCCCACTACAAAGCATTGAATCTCTAATTGAGCTACAATATCACTAAGCTTTTGTAATCTATCCATTACTTAAATCTCCCTTCCTCTCATTACAGTACTAACTTTACTTTTATAACTTAAATTGATATAATTACTGTGCAAAATATTAGTTAGGAGGTAATTACAATGAAGAAATTAGTTCTTTTAATAATTGTTCTCTCTATCACTATGAGCCTGATAGGATGTAACTCCAATCAAACTACTACACCATCCGAAGAGATCGTTTCTTCTGCTACACCTAAAATCAACTTTGATTACTCCGTCTTAAAAAAATGGGAGCCCAATCCAGGCTCAGAAAGTTTAGGTATTAAAATTTTAGTTAAAGAACCATTAAGTCAAGTTGATAAAAAAGAATTAATTAACTTTGTGCGTGCCGTTAGCGTTGATAAAGATTATGCAATAGTCGAAATTTATAGCAGTCAAGCAGCTTATCAAGCAGCTCAAAAATCAAAAAAGAATACAGCTTACAAAAAAGGATTCATTCTATCCTCAATTAAAGATGTAACTGATGGAAACTCCCGCTATCAGATTAATTGGCAGCAAGAGAAAGGGAAATTTAGTGATCTATTTCAAAGTACCACTATATTAAATTAAAGAATAGAACGAGATTATCTTACCCCTAACTTTAAGTAAGGTAATCTTCATCTTCCATTACCGAATCAATTATCTCTGCTGCCTGTAGTATAATCTCTTCACAACCAGTCTCTTCGCTAGCATACTTATTCTTTAGTGAAGCACAATCAATATAGCCCATCTCTGCTCGATACTTTTCTAAAAAAGAACTAGTTAAATCATAAATTTGAGAATCATGAGCTTTATTTGCTACAAAAGCCTTACTTAAAATCATAATAGCACCGGTCAACGCACCACAAACACTCTTAATTGCCATACCACCGCCAAAGCCAGCTGCCAACTTTAAATCATCCTCAGCTACTTCTAAGTTATAAACCTCATTGGCTCCATATAACATCGCCTCTGCACAATTTAAGTCAAGTTCCTCTTTGCTTCCTTTTTTAATATAAGTTTTAAGATTTTGTGCTTCCATTCTTTGATACCCCCTGATAATAAAAACCGCCCTTTCTTAATGAAAGGGCGGTTAGAATTAATTATTTATGAAATTAACCTTCTACAGCAATTGCAGAAATTTCTACAGAAACACCTTTAGGTAAGTTAGCTACCTCAACGCATGCTCTTGCTGGAGGCTCTTCATCAAAATAACTAGCATAAACATCGTTTACAGCTCCAAAATCTTCAATGTCATCAAGGAAAATTTCTGCCTTTACAACATCTTCAAGTGAGCAACCTGCTTCTTCTAAAACAGCCTTAAGATTATCTAATACTAATGTAGCCTGCTCAGTTACGTCACCTAACTCTAATTCTTGAGTTTCAGGATTAATAGGAATCTGTCCTGAAGCGTAAACAGTACCTCCTGCTTTAGTTGCTTGAGAATATGCTCCAACTGCTGCTGGTGCTTTGTCAGTACTAATAATTTCTTTACTCATAACTATCTCCTCCTTATTAATTATGTAGATCTATGAAATTAAATTCTCTCCCTTAATCTATAAGAGAGAAACTTATTAACTATTAATTTATCTTCTTTACTTGATAGCCTTTATCCTTTAATAAATCTATAATCTTTTCAATATGTGCTTGATCTCTAGTCTCTAGTACTAATTCTACCTCTGCCTGTTTAAGAGAAACTTCTGGACATAAACGATCATGTCTAACAGAAATCACATTAGCCTCACTAGCAGTAATTAAACTCAACAGATCTTCTAAAGAACCAGGAATATCTGCTAAAGAAGTAAGTAACTTTACCTTTCTACCAGCTTTAATCATTCCGCGATTGATAATATTAGAGATAATATTCAAATCAATATTACCACCACTTAACACTACCGCTACTTTAGACTGTTTTAAGTGTAATTTATTACTTATTACTGCTGCCAAACTAACAGCTCCAGCTCCTTCTACCACTAATTTAGCCCGCTCTAATAGACTAGAGATAGCATAAGCAATCTCTGATTCATTAACTGTTACAACCTGGTCAACATAACGCTCAATTAAATCATAAGTTAAATCCCCTGGTTCTTTAACTGCAATCCCATCGGCAATAGTATCTACTTTCTGTATAGCTTTAATTCCACCTGCACCTAAAGATTGACTCATAGAAGCTGCTTGACTGGCTTCAACACCAATTACTTGTACTTCTGGTCTTAACTCTTTAACAGCAGTAGCAATCCCGGCTAAGAGCCCACCACCGCCAATCGGTGCCACAATAGCATCTATATCAGGTAATTCCTCTATAATCTCCAAACCGATCGTTCCTTGGCCGGCAATTATATCATAGTCATTAAAAGCAGGAATAATCGTTGCCCCTGTCTTGTGAGCATACTCTTCTTCTTTAAGATGTGCTTCATCATATGTATCCCCACTTAAGATCACTTCAGATCCATAATTGCGAGTATCCTTAATTTTAGAGATAGGAGCTCCTTGGGGCATGATAATAGTCGATTTGATGTCTAGTAACTTTGCTGCTAGAGCAACACCTTGGGCATGATTACCAGCTGAAGCAGCTACTACACCATTTGCACGCTGTTGCTGACTTAGATTAGCAAGTTTATTATAAGCTCCACGAACTTTAAAAGAACCCGTCTTTTGCAAGTTCTCCAGCTTTAAATAGATTTGATTATTATTCAATTGACTAAAAGTAGCTGAAGAATCCAACTTTGTATTCTTAATGATATCTTTTAATCGATCTTGAGCTTGTTTAATATCTTCTAATTCTAAACTAGACATCAATTTTCCTCCTATGCTACTACACACACTATAATTATTTTAAAACTTATTTGATAAAATATCAACCCTTTATTAAATTTTTTTGCTGAATTTGATCAAACTTTCATTAAAATTATCATTAGCAGAATAATAAATTTTATACATCATAAAAATATGATATAATTTAATTGAGGTGGTGATTAAATAAAAGATGAATATCTTTATTCTTGATCGTAAGCAGAGTAAATGTGCCCAATACCATGTAGATAAGCATGTAATTAAGATGATCTTAGAGACAGCTCAACTGCTGTGTAGTGCTCACTGGTTAACTGGTAGTGAAGCTCCTTACCGTTTAACTCATCAAAATCATCCCTGTAGTAAATGGGTTAGAAGCTCAATTGAAAATTATCGTTGGTTAGTTCAATTAGGTTTAGAACTTTGTCAAGAATACACCTATCGCTATGAGAAGGAACATAAAACTGAGGAAAAAATGAAATGGCTACTTAATAATGAACCCGAATTACCTCAATGTAAGCGTACAGAGTTTATACAAGTCGTACCTGAACAATATAAAGCTAATGATCCAGTTAAAGCTTACCGTACTTACTATCAAAAAGAAAAACAAAACTTAGCTTCATGGACTAAAAGACCCGTTCCCAAGTGGTTTACTATTAAATAAATTAATAGAAAAAAGCTCTGAGGATAATCCCCAGAGCTTTTTAAATCTCAATTATTTACTTATTCACTATCTTCATCTAACTGCTTATAAGTCTCAAATCGTTTTTCAGCATCTTTTTCTGCCTTTTCAAAGTAATCTTCAGCTACTTCAGGGAATGTCTTCTTAAGAGATGTAAATCGTACCTCACCCATTAAGAAGTCCTTAAATGACTCGCTAGGCTCATCAGAATCTAACTCAAATGGATTTTCTCCTTCATCTTTAAGCTCTGGATTATATCTATATAAGTGCCAATAACCAGATTTAACTGCTTTATCCTCTTCTTCAATGCTACAGCCCATACCGGACTTTAGACCGTGGGCAATACATGGAGAATAAGCAATAATTAATGAAGGGCCATCATATTCTTCCGCTTCCTTAATTGCTTTAATAGCTTGATTCATGTCAGCACCTAAAGAGATCTGTGCTACATAAACATAGCCATAAGTCATCATCATTCTACCTAAATCTTTCTTACGTACTCCCTTACCGGAAGCAGCAAACTTAGCTACAGCTCCAGTAGGAGTTGCTTTAGATGATTGACCGCCAGTATTAGAATAGACCTCAGTGTCAAAGACCATCACGTTAACGTCTTCGCCAGAAGCTAAGACATGGTCGAGACCATCAAATCCAATATCATAAGCCCAACCATCGCCGCCAAAGATCCATTGCGACTTCTTAGTTAAATACTGCTGACGAGCAATAATCTCATTAATAACATCTTGATCTGATTCTGCTGGTAAGAGCGTCTTAATCTTTCTACTAACTCGCTTAGACTTCTCACCATCTTCTCTTACTTCAATCCACTGCTTAAATAGATCTTTTAATTCAGTAGAGATATCAAGCTCTAAGGCTTGATTCATTAAATCTTCAATCTTATTTCTAATCTGTTTAATACCTAAATACATTCCAAAACCGTATTCAGCATTATCTTCAAATAAAGAGTTAGCCCAAGCTGGCCCTTCTCCTTCTTCATTAGTAGTATAGACAGTTGATGGAGCAGAACCACCCCAGATAGAAGAACAACCTGTAGCATTAGCAATTAACATTCTATCGCCAAATAACTGTGTTACTAACTTAGCATAAGGTGTTTCACCACAGCCAGCACAAGCACCAGAGAACTCTAATAATGGTTGATTAAATTGACTACCTTTAGAAGAGAACTTATCCATTAGATCATCTTTATAACTAACTTCGCTGCTAGCATAATCCCAATTCTCTTCCTCTTTCTCTAACTGTTCTTCAAATGGCTTCATCTCTAATGCATCTACTGGACAAGTATTAGCACAAGCTCCACAACCTGTACAGTCTAGTGGACTAACTTGAATTCTATACTCTAAGCCATCAAAGTCTTTGCCATTTGCTTCAATC
>JBNJEL010000001.1:0-53335 GCA_051745835.1 Bacillota bacterium | reverse complement strand
CTAAGTTAGCAGCTAACTTTAGCTTAATTGAAGATCGCGAAGTAGGTTTAGTAACTGCGGATACTTACCGGATTGCTGCTGTAGAACAGTTAAAAACTTATAGTGAGATTATTGATGTACCATTAGAGGTGGTCTATAATTCTAATGAGTTAACTACTGCTTTGCAGAGATTTTCTGATAAAGATTTGATTTTAGTTGATACTGCTGGTCGGAGTCAAAATAATAAGATGCATATGTCAGAGTTGAATGCTTTATTAGCTAAGATAGATGTTGATGAAACACATCTAGTTTTAAGTGCTAATATTAAGTATAATGATCTATTAGATATTATTGCTAATTTTCGCGAGGTTAAATTAGATAAATTTATCTTTACTAAGTTGGATGAAACTAATAATTTAGGCGTGATTTATAACTTGTTAGAAGAGTTTGAGCTGCCGCTTTCTTATATAGCCGATGGACAAGATGTGCCAGAAGATATAGAGATCTTTGCACCACAAAAATTAATTGATAACTTTTTAAAGGAGTAATTTCTGATGAAGGATCAAGCTCATCAATTACGCAAATTAGTAGAAGATAAGGATAAAACAGAAACAGAAATTAAACAGCCAGATAGTAGTGATAATTTGACTAAAATTTATGCTGTAACCAGCGGTAAAGGGGGAGTAGGTAAGACTAATTTGGTAGTTAATCTATCATTGGCTTTACAGCAAGAGGGCTATCAGGTGGGAATTATTGATGCTGATTTAGGCATGGCTAATGTTGATGTAGTATTAGGTTTAACTCCTCAATATAATTTAGGTCATGTAATGCGTAGACAACAGCGGATGGAAGATATTATTATAGAGAATGCACAAGGAATTGAATTGATACCTGGAGCTTCAGGTTTAGATTCGTTGGCTAATCTCTCTAAAGAGCAGCTGGAATACTTAATCAAGGAGTGGAAAGTACTAGAAGATCGCTATGATATCATATTAATTGATACTGGAGCTGGAGTTTCTCAAGCTGTAGTCGATTTTGTATTAGCTGCTGATGAGGTAATAGTTGTTTCGACGCCAGAACCTACTTCAGTAACTGATGCTTACGGAGTAATAAAGGTGTTAGCAAACTATAAAGAGAATGTAAAAATCAATTTAGTAATTAATCAAACTGATAGCCAGCGTGAAGGTAAACAGATTGCTGATCGAATTAGGAATGTAGTTAGTGATTTTTTGGAATTAGAGGTACAGGTATTAGGTTCAATTCCGTATGATAGAAGTGTGAGCAAAGCTGTGAAGAATCAACAACCTTTTATCTTAGAGTTTACTCAATCTCAAGCAGCAGAATCGATTAGAAGAATTAAGAATAATCTGTTAGATATTAAACAGGATAGTTCTACTAAAGGGGTTAAAGGTTTCTTTTCTAAATTATTTGGTCTATCTTAAGTGGTAAGGAGGTAAGATGATGGTTGACATAGATGATCTAAAGTTAGATATTAATCAATTAGTGGAATTAGAAGTTAAATCAGGAGCTTATGAAGGAGAGTATGTCTGTCGAGTTACTGATTTAGACGAAGAACAGATTACAATTACACTACCGATTAAAGAAGAAAGTGTAGTTCCACTGACAGTAGGCAGTAAAGTTAGTGTTACTTTTAGTGATGAAACTGCAAAGTATAAATTTGAGACTAAGATAAATTCTCGACAGTTTGAAGATAATGTAGCTACTTGTAAGTTATCTTATCCTAATCAATTTAATAAGATTCAACGTAGAAATTTTGTTCGAATTCCAGTAAGAAAAGAGGTAGATTTTCGCGAACTAGATTTAGATGATAATAATAATTTTGATTATAATGAAGAAGAGCAGGAGGCTTTTCGGTCAGCTTTTACTAAGGATATTAGTGGTGGAGGAATATTATTAGCAGTTCGAGAATTTATTGCTACTGGTTCATTTGTTGAAGTTAAATTAAAGATTGAAAAGTTAAGTTTTGAGTCTGTAATTGGTAAGGTAATACGGATGGAGAAATTATCTAATCACAATGATAAGATAGGCTTGGGTTTAAAGTTTGTTAATCTTTCTTCATCTGAACAGGATGAGCTTGTACAATGGGTACTTCAAAAACAGTTAGAACTACACAAAAAAGGTCTTTTATAATCTATCTTGAATTATATAATTACTAGATTAAATACTCACTCTATAGAAGAAGTATACTCAAGGAGGGAATATCAATATGACAGCTGATCAACAGTCAGATTTAACAGATCTTTCTCCATTACAGTTGGATGCTCTCAAAGAGATAGCTAATATTGGAGCAGGAAATGCTGCTACTGCTCTTTCACAGATGTTAGACCAAAGAGTTGAGATGGGAGTACCTAAAGTTGATATCTTACCACTGAATGAAGTACCTGAAATATTAGGAGGAGCAGAGAATATAATAGCAGGAATATTAGTAGAAGTAATGGGCGATACACCGGGAAAGATCTTGTTTGCCTTAGATGAAGAGTGTGCTGATAGGTTAGTTAATATGTTAATAGATCAGCAACTAAAGGGATCTGATAAGTCGCAACAGATTCAGGAGTCAACTTTAAAAGAGATTGGTAATATTTTGACTAACTCTTACTTAAATGCGTTAAGTCGGATGACTGATTTAACACCTGTACCTTCCGTTCCTGGTTTAGCTTTTGATATGGCAGGAGCTATTTTGGAAGTAGCTTTTTTACAGGTAGGCTATATTGGTGATTATGCATTAGTAGTTGAAACTGAGTTTTGGGACGGGGACGATAAGATTGAAGGTAACTTCTTCTATATTCCTACTCCTGAATCATTAAATAAAGTCTTGACCAAACTTGGGGTTGGTCAAATATGAAGAAAATCAGAGTTAAAATGGCGGATTTGAATGTTGGTCAAGGTGATGCAGTTTTAATTACTTCGGGATTAGGTTCTTGTGTGGGGGTAGCTTTATATGATAGTAATTCCCAAATTGGTGGTTTAGCTCATATTATGTTACCAGAAGTCCCGGGGAAGCGGAAAAATAATAATCCTGCTAAGTATGCTGATACTGCAATTGAACTGTTATTAGATAAATTACGTCAGGCAGGAGCTAATAATCGAAGGTTAAAGGCTAAGATAGCTGGTGGAGCACAGATGTTTAACTTTGATAGTTCAAATTCTAATATGCAGATTGGTAAGCGGAATGCTAAAGCAGTTAAAGAGATTTTAGCAGATAAGAATATTAAATTATTGGCTGAAGATGTAGGTAAAGATTACGGTCGGACGATGGAATTTTATTTAGAAGATGGTCGGGTCTTAATTAAGACAGTCAAGGGTAAGGATCATGAGCTCTAAAAGGAGTTGTTGGCAGTGGAAGACTTACCAAAGATATTAGCTAGTTTCTTTGCGCTAGTTGCATGTTTGTTAGTAGGGATTATTACGATTGTAGAAGGTTTATCATTATTAGTGATTGTGATGCGTAGTCTATTGGCTACTATTCTCTTTGCTCTATTAGGTGGAGGAGTTGGTTACTTGATTGTAACTCAAGTTAGTGTTAGCAAGAATAATTCTACAGCTAAAGAGGAGATTAATTCTGTTTCTAAGCAGACAGCTGCTCAACAGTATAGTACTACAGAAGAGATGGACCATCCAGCAGAACAAAACGAAAGTAATGAGAATAAGGATGAAGCAGCTCAAGAGTTTGAACCGTTAGATTTAGAAGAGGTAGATTATGATGAACAACAGGAGTTAGAAGAGCTAGCAGAACAAGATCCGGAGAAGTTAGCTAACATGGTAGAGACGATGCAAAAAGAATAAATAATTAAGGAGGGGTAAAGATAGCAAAGTCTAATAGTCAATTAAGTGAGGAAGAGTTATGGGTAGAGTTTAAAGAGAATAATAGCCAGCAGGCTAAAGAGGAGTTAATTTTGCGCTTTATTCCCTTAGTGAAGTATGTAGTTAATAGAGTAAGTATTAATTTACCCGATCAATTTGAGTTTGAAGATTTAGAGAATTACGGGATAATTGGCTTAATTGATGCTATAGAACGTTTCGATCATAGACGAGGAATTAAATTTTCTACTTATGCCATCTCTCGTATTAGGGGGAGTATAATTGATCAAATTAGGAAGTTAGATTGGGTACCTACTTCTGTACGTCGTAAAGCAAAGCGGGTAGCTCAAACAAGTTCTAAATTAGCTCAACAGTTAGGACGAATGCCAACTGATGAAGAATTAAGTGAAGAGATGGATTTGGACTTAGCAGAGTATAACAATCTTCTGTCACAGGTCAATATTCCACAGACTACCTCTTTAGATAGCTTTATTAGTGGTAGTCAGTCAGATGGGATAATTTTAGGTGATGTAGTAGCTGATGATGATGCAGTTAATCCAGATCAGAAGTTTCAGTATCAACAGATGAAAGAGATTTTAGGTAATGCTATCGAAAATTTAAAAGAGCAAGAGCGAAAGGTTATAACTTTATATTACTATGAAGGCTTGAATTTAACTGAAATTAGTGAAGTTTTGGAAGTGACTACAGCTCGTATATCACAGATACATACTAAAGCTATCTATAGATTAAGAGGCTACTTAAGTCGTAAAAAAGAGGAACTGCTAACCTAATAAAAGGGGGGATGGTGATGACTACTGAATTACAAGTAGAGGCTAAGTCAAAGGACAAAGCTAGGGCTAAGGCACTAGAAGAGTTACAATCAGAAGTGGATTTTAAGTTAAGTGAGTCTGATTTAGAACTGGAACTGCTAGAAGAGAGTAAGGGGTTTTTGAGCTTAGGTAGTAAGAAAGTTTATCAAGTTACGGTAATTGATAAAGAAGCTGCTGATTCATCTACAACAGAGGATAAAAAAGAAGTTGAGTCAGAAGAGGAAGTAGAAGCACGCGATGGTGAAGTAGAATTAATTATTGATGAAGATGGAATCTTTATTAAGTTAATTCCTCCTCAGGGAGCTGGAGATGAAATTTCTGTTCCGCAGATTGAAAACTTACTAGAAGCTAATAAGATTCAAGAGATAGATTATGATCAGGTAAGTGAAGCAATTACTGATGAAATTTATAATCAACCGATTAAGATTGCCGAACGAAAACCTGAATTAGATGAGGATGCTCAAATAGAAGTAGAGATAACTGAGGATGAGATGGAGGCTTACTTATCAGCTACTCCAGCTTTAGGTGGCAAGGAAGCAACTTTAGAGGAGATTAAGAGTGCTTTACAGGATAGCGGAGTAGTTTATGGTATTAAAGATGAGAAATTAGCATCATATATCAATGAAGAAGGAATTTTAGATCAAGAGATTAGAGATATATTAATTGCTGAAGGTAGAGAGCCTACACCAGGCGATCCAGCTGAGATTAGTTTTAAGTTTGATACTGAGAGTAAAGACCGTAAAGTTAAAGAATTAGAGGACGGACGAGTTGATTTTTTGAACTTAAATCGTATTAACAATGTAGAGCCGGGTCAGGTAATTGCTACTAAAAAACCTCCTGAAGAAGGAGAGCCGGGACAGAAAGTAACCGGTGAGGTAATCGAACCTGCTCCACCTGAGGATAAGAGTATACCCGGCGGCAAGAATACTGATTTGAGCTCTGATGATTTAACTTTAAAATCAGAGATAGAGGGTGAAGTGCTATATAATGGTAATAAGGTAGCTGTACTACCAGTGCATACTGTGCGAGGAGATGTAGATTTATCGACAGGAAATGTTGATTTTGTAGGTACGGTAGTTGTAGAAGGTGATGTAAGTGATGGTATGGAAGTTAAAGCTAAGAATAATATTCAGGTAAAGGGTAGTGTTCACGCTGCTAATTTGGAAGCAGGCGGTGAGATAGTAGTCAATAATGGTTTTGTTGGTAAGAATAAAGGATTGATTAAGGCTGAAGGAGATATTAAAGTTAAGTTTATTGAGAATGGTAGAGCAGTAACCGATCAAAACTTAATTGTTGCTGAAGCAATTATGCATAGTGATATTGATGCAGCTAGTGAGGTTATTGTAGAGAATAAAGGCTTGGTTGTAGGCGGGATGGTTAGAGCAGGTAAAGAGATTGATGCGAAGGTAGTAGGATCTAATTTAGGAACGACTACTAAATTATTTGTAGGAGTTACTCCAGAATTAAGGGATGAATATAATCAACTTAAGAGTGAATTAGAAGATTACCAGCAGGAGTTAGATGAAGTTTTGAAGACAATTAAGTATCTTAAAAAGATTAAAGAAGAAAAAGGTGAAGTGCCTGATAAGATTAATAATACTATTTCACAAAAGACAAGAACTAGATTTCAACTTTCTAAAAATATTCAAGATCTTAAAGAAGAAAAAGAGAGTTTAGAAAAGAGATTAAAAGAGGGAAAACACGGAAAGATTAAGGTTAAAGATAAGTTATATAGTGGAGTAGAGTTAACGATTGGTACCGAAGTAAAACGAATAACTAAAGAGATTACTAATGTACGTTATTATATTGAGCAAGGTGAGATTAAGAAAGGATCATACTCTTAATTAGCGGGGGGTGATTTAAGTGGGAGAGTTTATTAATCCCCATACTCAAATACCGCGTTCTTTTGAAACTGGCAAAATTCAGCAGGTTAGAAATCAGCAAGCTCAAGCAGAGCAACAAGAATTAGTTAATCAGTTACAGCAACAAAGTGTCAAACAAGATCAACAGGTTAATGAATCTGAAGAGACAACTCAAAAAAATGTTGATGATAAGAAAGAACGAGATGATAATAATCAACAGCTATCAGATGAAAGAGAAAAAGAGGAGAATAGTAATTCTAGTCAAGATCCTAATAAGGGAAAACATATTGATATTAAAGCATAAATAGATGTGGGTGGTAAAATGTTAGAGATTGTAATTATAGCAGTAGGAGTTATATTTATTGCTTTATCTTTATGGTTAGCTTATCGACAGGAGAAGCTAATTGGTAATGAATTAAGAAAGAGAGAAGTAAGATTGAATAGATTATTAGATAAATTAAATGGAGCTTTAGCTGGGCTAGAAGAAGGGGAAGAATTAATTACTCAACAACAGTCTAAATCTACTTTGCAGCAGAGAAGCGAACAGCAGTTAGTTCAACAACAAAGAACAGAACAAAGTAATGATTTTTCTAATACATTAGAAGCTAAATTAGCCAAGAAGTTAGAGAATTACTCTAGTGCAGATGCTAAAGAGTTAACCCAAGATCCAAGTTTGCAGCAGGTAGAAGATAGAAAAGATCAACAGAGTGCTACTAAAGATAAAATTAATGAAGCGGTTGATAAGCATCAGCAAGTCAATAAATTATTGAATTCAGGGCTTAATTATGATCAGATTGCTCAAAGATTGAATTTAGGTCAGCGAGAAGTGGAATTAATCTGTAAATTAACTAATAGAGGTGAAGGTTAATTGACTAGAAAGATATTATTGATTTTAGGAGTTATATTAGTAGTAATTGGCTTAACTTTAGTGGCTAGTGAGGAGTTAAGTTTGGATTTTAAAGAATCAACAGCTTCTAACAAGCAGCAGTCAAGTAAGCAACAAGATAAGAAATTAAGTCAAGCAGAAGTAACTAGCCAAGCTAAAGAGTTAGGAATGAGATTTCCTGATAATCTAACTTCTGATGAAATTAAAGAAGAGATCAAGCGAGTAGGATTAGAGTTAGCCAATCAACCCCAGTCTCTACCAGCTAAGGAGAATCAGTCCGATCAAGTGGAGATTATTACACTACAGATTAGTCAAGGAGCTACAGCAGAAGATGTAGTTGATTCTTTACATCAAGCTGGAATTATTGAAGATAAGAAGGCGCTACTCGAATTTATTAATCGAGCTGGAATGGAGAATAACTTATTAGCGGGTAAGTATGAATTTCAAACTAATACTCCGGTGGAGAAAATATTAATTCGTATTACTGGTTCTAGGAGTCGGTGATTAATCATTTAAGTTTGTAGTGATGATTAATTAACCGACTTTATTTTGTGAAAAGATATTGATATTAGTAGCAATCTATGTTATACTAGCTATTGACTTTGTTGACAAACTTAATCACACACACTCTCTGATTTCTATTAGGGTGCCAGTTTTTATTTAGAGCTGGTTTAATAGAAAGTTGAGGAGAGTGGAGGTCTAAAACCAGAGAGGAGGTGTTGGCAGTGCCTGTTGTAACTATGAAAGAGATGTTAGAATCAGGTGTTCATTTTGGACATAAGACAAGACGTTGGAATCCTAAGATGAAATCCTATATCTTTACTGAAAGAAATGGGATTTACATTATTGACTTACAGCAGACAGTTGATTTAGCTGAAGAAGCGTATAATTTTGTACGTGACTTAGCTAGTGATGGTAAAGAGATCTTATTTGCTTCTACTAAGAAACAAGCTCAAGAGACTATTGAGCGTGAAGCAAAGAGATGTGGCATGCCGTATGTAAATCAGAGATGGTTAGGCGGGATGTTAACTAATTACCAGACAATTAGTAAGCGGATTGATCGTTTAGAAGAGCTAGAACAGATGAAAGAAGATGGTCTCTTTGAAGTTTTACCTAAGAAAGAAGTAATGGAGCTTAAACGCGAGAAGGATAAGTTAGTTCGATTCTTAGGTGGAATTAGAGATATGGATGGTCTTCCTGATGCACTCTTTGTAGCTGATCCGCGTCGTGAAGAGATTGCTGTTGCTGAGGCTAATAAGTTAGGAATTCCAATAATAGCAATTGTGGATACTAATTGTGATCCGGATTTAATAGATTATGTTATCCCTGGTAACGATGATGCTATTCGAGCTGTAAAGTTATTAACTGGAATTATGGCTGATGCAGTATTAGAAGGTAAGCAGGGGACTCAGCAAGCAGAAGTAGCTGAAAATCAGAGTGAAGAAGCTGATGAAGAAGAATCAGAAGCGCAGACTGAAGTAAGTGAAACTGAAGATGCTGAATAATTTTATCTAAACTATTATCAATTAGGGTGTTATAGAGTTTAATTCTTTATAACGCCCTTTTCTTAAGTTTAATTTTAAGGAGGGGTTTAAGTGAGTATTTCGGCAAGTGATGTTAAAGAATTAAGAAGTAAGACTGGTGCTGGAATTTTAGATTGTAAGAAAGCTTTAAATGAAACTGATGGTGATATGGATGAAGCTGTTAAGTACTTAAGAGAAAAAGGAATTAGTGAAGCAGAAGAAAAATCAGAACGGACAGCTGCTGAAGGTTTAGTTCATTCTTATATACATATGAATGGAACTATCGGTGTATTGTTAGAAGTGAACTGTGAAACTGATTTTGTAGCTAAAAATGATGCTTTCAAAGAGTTAGTTAATAATATTGCTATGCATATTGCAGCTGCTAATCCTGATTACTTATCACGTGAGGATGTACCACAAGAAGTTATAGAACAGGAAAAAGAGGTACTGAAGAATCAAGCTGCTAATGAGAACAAGCCTGATCATATAGTAGAGCAGATTGTAGAAGGACGACTTAATAAGTACTTCTCACAAAACTGTCTATTAGAGCAAGAATATGTTAGAGATTCTGATATGACTATTGAGGAATTAATTACTGAAAAGATTGCTGAATTAGGAGAGAATATTAATATTAGACGCTTCACTCGTTATGAGTTAGGTGAAGGAATTGAGGTTGAAGAAGAAGATTTTGCTGCCGAAGTTCAAAATGAAGTTGAAAATAAAGAATAAATTTAATAAAGAGAACACATCATGTGTTCTCTTTTTAAATAAGATTCTTTTTTAAAGGAATTTATATCTATCGAATCGATCGAGGACAGACTGGAGGTTTTTTAATGGCAGAAGCTAAATTTTCGCGAGTAATTATTAAATTAAGTGGTGAAGTATTAAGTGGCACTCAAGAATATGGTATTGATCCAGAGTTTATCAATTCGGTAGCTAAAGAGATAAAAGAGGTTACTAAGACAGGGGTTGAAGTTTCAATTGTAGTTGGCGGCGGCAATATTTTTAGAGGAGTAGCCGGTAGTGCTAAGGGTATGGATCGAGGAACAGCAGATTATATGGGGATGCTTGCAACCGTGATTAATTCTTTAGCGCTACAGGATGCTTTAGAGAAATTAAAGATTGAAACAAGAGTTCAAACTGCTATTGCGATGCGTGAGATAGCCGAACCTTATATTAGACGTAGAGCGATTAGACATCTAGAGAAGAAGCGTATTGTAATCTTTGCTGCTGGTACTGGTAATCCGTTCTTCTCTACTGATACCACTGCTGCTTTACGAGCGGCTGAGATAGATGCCGATGCAATATTGATGGCTAAAAATGTTGATGGGGTTTATGATTCAGATCCGACTGAAAATCCTGATGCGGTCAAATTTAAAGAACTAAATTATATGGATGTAATCAATCGTGGTTTAGGTGTTATGGATTCTACTGCTGTATCACTATGTATGGATAATGAGATACCACTTATAGTATTTGGTTTAAAAGAGATGGAGAATATTAAGAAGGTTGTCTTAGGTGAGAAGATAGGCACTTTTGTTCGTTAAAGTTAGAAATTGAGATTAAGGAGGGGTACTAATGATTAAACAGGTAGAAAAAGAGACAGAGAATAAGATGAAGGAAGTTATCTCTGAACTAAAAGATGAATTTGGTAAGATTAGAACTGGTAGAGCTAAGCCGTCATTATTAGAAGGAATTACAGCTGATTACTATGGTTCACCAACACCGATTAATCAGATGGCTAAGGTAGCTGCTCCTGAACCAAGACAGTTAGTAATTAAGCCGTGGGATGATAGTGTCTTAGAGGATATAGAAAGAGCAATCTTAAAATCAGAGTTAGATCTAACGCCTAATAATGATGGGGATGTAATTAGAATTAATATTCCTAAGTTGACTGAAGAACGGCGTAAAGAGTACGTTAATTTAGCTAATGATAAGGCAGAAGATCACCGCATTAAGATTCGTAATCTAAGACGTGAGGCTAATGATCGATTAGAGAAATTAGAAGGTCAAGGTGAGATATCTGAGGATAATTATCATCGGGGATTAGATAATATTCAGGAGTTAACTGATGAGTTTATTGCTCAAATTGATCAGTTATTAGAGAAGAAAGAAGAAGAAATTTTAGCGATTTAGTTTGGAAGTTAGTAGCAAGAATAATGATAGCAGTAATATATTCTGGTAGGATCCCCCTCTTTAGAGAGCAGAGGGGGTTATGTTGTAATTGATGGGAGGTAAGAGGATGCACTCAGATGTTACGTCGTCTAACCAGTCAGTCGCAGAATTACGTCAACAGGTTTTAGCTGCTAAATTGCCTGAACATATTGCTATTATTATGGACGGCAATGGACGATGGGCAAAAGAACAAGGTTTAGCTCGTAGAGAAGGACATCGTGAAGGAGTTAAGCGTTTAAAAGAGATAGTAGAGGTTAGTAATCAATTAGGAGTTGACTATTTAACTGTATTTGCTTTTTCTACTGAAAACTGGAATCGACCGCAGAGTGAAATTAATTTTCTGATGAAATTATTCAATCAAGTTTTTGAACATGAAGTTAAGCAGTTAGATCAATCTGATATTAAGGTGCGAGTTTTAGGTAGAGATGATAAATTACCAAACTCAGTACAGAAGAAAGCAGCAGAGGTAGTGGAGTTAACAGCTACTAATCAAGGACTTAATTTAAATATTGCTCTCAATTATGGAGGACGAGCAGAGATAGTTGATGCAGCTAAGGAAGTAGCAGCTAAAGTTAAGCAGGGTTCACTATCCTTAGAAGAGATAACCGAAGATACTTTCAATCGCAAGCTTTATACAGCTGGAATTCCTGATCCGGATTTATTGATTAGACCAAGCGGTGAAGAGCGGATTAGTAACTTTTTATTATGGCAGTTGGCTTATGCTGAATTCTACTTTACTGAGATTTATTGGCCTGATTTTGAAGAACGAGATCTTTTGGCAGCTATTGCTGAGTACCAGACAAGAGAGCGTAGATTTGGCAGAGTAAAGGAAGAAAGTAGTAGGTGATTTGAGTGTTAAATAAACGAATTTATAGTGCTTTAATAGGAATCGCTTTATTAACTTTTATCTTGAAGGTAGGAGGTTTATTATTTTTAGCAGCAGTCTTAGTTTTAGCTGGGACGGGACTACTTGAGTTTTATAAATTTGCAGCTGCTAAAGGAGTTAGACCTTATAAAGTAGTAGGGATAGTAACCGGATTATTGCTGTTGGTAGGGATTTATTTAAAGACTCAAGGTCTAATTGTTAACTTTAATCTTTATTTGGGAATTATCAGTATCTTATATATTTTATTGATTAGTAATTTATTTAAACAGAGTTTAGATTTTCAGTCAGCTATTATAGATACTGCTGTAACTATGTTGGGCGTACTCTATGTCTGCGGATTCTTTTTATATTTAATTTTGATTTATAATTTTAAATTATCAGGCGTAGATATAGGTAAAAGATTAATTTGGTTACCTTTATTAGTAACTTGGGCTACTGATACAGCTGCTTACTTTACAGGATTAAATCTTGGTAAGAATAAGTTGGCGCCGGCCATTAGTCCTAAAAAGACAATTGAAGGAGCGGTAGGTGGTCTAGTAGGTAGTTTAATTACAGTTTTGATCTTTGGAATGTGGTTGCCTTTGTCTCTGTTTGAACGAGTAATTTTGGGATTGTTATTAGGTATAGTATCGCAGTTAGGTGATTTAGTAGAGTCGACTTTTAAACGTGATGCTCAAATTAAAGATGCTGGTACTATTATTCCAGGACATGGTGGTATCTTAGATAGATTTGATAGCTTGTTATTTGTGCTACCTGTTACTTACTACTACTTTCAATTCTTCAGTTAAGCTGTAACGGGAGTGAAATTAATGAAACCTACATATAAGTTAGGTTTAGGTATTTTGGGTGTTATTTTGTTTAGTATGTTCTTCTTTAATTATCTTTTGATTTATTTTTTACCATTTATTATTGCTTTTGTAATTGCTTCATTGATTGAGCCGATAGTTCAGTTCTTATGTAATAGGTTAGGATTAGCTCGTGGAATTGCTGTTACAATCTGTTTAGGAATTATATTAATTATCATTATATTACTAGTAACAATCTTTTTATCGCGATTATTTATTGAGTTAAATAAATTAGCTAATAATATACCTGAGTTTAGTACTATTGGCGATCAAGCACAATGGGTTGTAAGACAGAACCGAAATTTAGGTAGATTGCTACAGGAATTAGAACTACCAACTACAGTTAAAGAAGTGATTACTCAAAATTTAGAAAAATTATACCAACAGTTGAGGAATATGATTCAGACAGGTGTGGTGACTTTTCTTAATCTGATTAAGAGTTTACCTAAATTTCTTACTATTTTATTAGTTAGTTTAATTTCTAGTTTCTTTATTAGTCGTGATAAGGAATTGATTAATCAGTCTATCTTGAAGGTAACACCTCAGAAGTGGCATACTAAAGTTAAGAAGTTAGAAATTGAGATTATGAATGCAGTAATTGGCTTTCTTAGAGCGCAACTAACTTTAATTTCGATTACTACTTTGCTGACAATTACTGGTCTGTTGATTTTAGATAGTAATTATGCAATCAGTATGGGATTATTAGCAGGGTTATTAGATTTAATTCCAATCATTGGTCCTAGTTTAGTGATTGTACCATGGGCTACATATGCAATTATTATTGGTGAGATTAATTTTGGTATTTCGTTATTAGTTGTATTATGTTTGGTAGCGGTAGTTAGGCAGTTAGCTGAAGCTAAGATTATCGGGGAGAATATAGGAATTCATCCGTTAGCCACATTAATTGCTATGTACTTAGGAGTTCAGTTGTTAGGAGTGATGGGCTTTTTTATTGGTCCAGCAATTTTAATCTTATTGCGGGCAGTCTTTAGAGCAGGATTTATTTCATTCTTTAATTGAATGACAGATGGAGGCGTTATTATGAAGTCGTTAACTATTTTAGGTTCTACTGGTTCGATTGGAACACAGACATTAGAGGTAATTAGAAATTCAGATCAAGATTATAAGGTGGTTGCTTTAACTGCTAATCAAAGTGTAGACCAACTAGCAGCTCAAGCGCGTGAATTTGAGCCTGAATTTGTTGTGATGATGAATGATCAAGCAGCCCAAAAGTTAGCATCTAAATTATCAGGTTTAGAGACAGAAGTATTAAGTGGTAAGTCAGGTTTGATTAAAGTAGCTACACTTACGCGAGTTGATTTAGTGATTAATGCGTTAGTAGGAGCAGTTGGTTTAGAGCCTACTTTAGCAGCTATTAAATCAGGAATAGATATTGGATTAGCCAATAAAGAAACATTAGTTATTGCTGGAGAGTTAGTAATAGAGCAGGCAGAGGAGAATAATGTGCAGTTATTACCAATTGATAGTGAACATAATGCAATCTTTCAGGCGATAGATGGGGAAGCTAAAGAGAGTGTCGAACAGATTATCTTAACTGCTTCTGGGGGACCATTTAGAGAGAGTAGTGCTGATAAATTAGCGGAAGTAACAGTAAATGAAGCATTAGATCATCCTAACTGGGATATGGGCGGTAAGATTACGATTGATTCGGCTACATTAATGAATAAAGGCTTGGAAGTAATTGAAGCTAAGTGGTTATTTGGGGTTGACTTTGATGAGATTGAAGTAGTTGTTCATCCCCAGAGTATTATTCATTCTTTAGTTCAATTTAGAGATGGAGCTATGTTAGCTGAGCTGGGGCTACCTGATATGAAAGTTCCTATTCAGCATGTATTGACTTATCCTCAGCGGTGTGAGAATCAATTAGAGCGATTGGATTTAACAGAAGTGGGGCAGTTGGATTTTACTGCACCGCGTCGTGATCTATTTCCCTGTTTAGATTATGCTTATCAAGCTGGCAAGCGAGGTGGAACTCTACCAGCAGTCTTAAATGCCGCTAATGAAGTGGCAGTAGCTAAGTTCTTAGCTGGAGAGATTAAGTTTATAACAATTCCTCAGTTGATTCAACGTGTAATGGAGAAACATCAGGTTATAGATCAACCAAATTTAGAGGAGATTTTAAGAGCAGATCAGTGGGCGCGTGAAGAAAGCTATAAGGAGGTTGAGACTTTTTGTTAACTACAATTTTATCTTTTGTAGTGGTAATTGGGATTTTGATATTTGTTCATGAGTTTGGGCATTTTATTGTTGCTAAGAAGACAGGAGTTTTAGTAGAAGAGTTCGCTGTTGGAATGGGGCCGAAGTTAGTAAGTAAGCAGTACGGTGAGACTCTATATTCGCTGCGTATCTTTCCGTTAGGTGGATACTGTAAGATGATGGGCGAGTTCCCGGTTGATGAAGAGGAAGATGAAGTAGAGGATGTAGAGCGCTTTCAAGAGGCTTGTCAGAATGACCGCTGTTTATTTCAGAAATCACCGTGGGAGCGAATGGCAGTGATCTTTACTGGGCCGTTGATGAACTTTATCTTAGCTGGAGTGATCTTTAGTTTAATCTTTGCTATTTTTGGAGTGCCAGTTTCTGGGTCTTCATCGACTGTGATTGGTTCTGTTTTGCCTGAGAAACCAGCTAAAGAAGCTGGCTTACAGACTGGAGATAAGATTTTAGCAATTAACGATACTCAAGTTAATAATTGGCAGGAGTTAGCACAGTTAATTAACCAACATCCCCAAGAGGAGATTAAGGTGACTATTAATCGTGATGGTCAGCAGCAGAATTTGATGGTAACTCCTCAGTTAGATCAACAGCGTGATGTAGGAATTATTGGAATTGCTCCTAAGTTGATTCGGGAGCATGTAAATATCTTTAAGGCAGCAATTTTAGGTATTAAGCAGACAGCAGCAGTAACTGTAGGAATTATTAGCGGTATTTGGCGGATGATTACCGGACAGTTAGCTTCGGATTTAGCAGGCCCGGTTAAGATTGCTCAATTAGTTGGCGATGCAGCTAAAGTAAGTATCTTAAGAGTGATGAATCTGATGGCAATTTTGAGTATTAATTTAGGTATACTTAACTTATTACCTATTCCCGCCTTAGATGGAGGTAGATTAGCTTTTTTAGGGGTAGAAGTAATTAGAGGTAAAGCAATAGATCCTGAGAAAGAAGGAATGGTTCATTTAATAGGTTTAATTCTACTCTTACTCTTTATGGGATTTGTAGTCTATAAGGATATAGTAGATATTTTTTAAATAGAGTACTAAAATCGGAATTGATAAGGAGGTTCAGAGTCGATGCTTACTGAACATGTTACCTTAGAGACTTTAATTACCGATAGCGTAGCTAAAAAGCATCTACCACAGGGCGGATTACGCCATGCTGTTGTAACAGCAGAGAATGCTTTTGAATTAGCTAATCAACGAAATTTATGTCCAGATATTGCCACTAAAGCTGGTCTGTTACATGATATCGGTCATACATCTTGGGAGCGGCAGGGTGAATGGGATTATGAGTCTTATAATAATTATGATATTCATACTATTAAAGGTGCTGAAAGAGCTCATGAATTATTGGTACTTAAAGAAGAAGACCCTAGTAAAGCTCGTAAGATTGCTCTAGCTATCTTATTTCATAGTGCTTCTAGTCCGATTAGTGATGGAGTAGAGTTAACTCCTGTTCAGCAGTTAGTTTTTGATGCTGATGATATGGATCACTTAAAGGATAAAGAACGCCATACGTTAGAGATAGATTTTGCTGAAGCATTAGAGCGGGTGCGGAGGTTGGATATGTTAGTCTACCGTAGATTAACTGCTTGTGATTGTTTATGTAAAGATTGTAATAATAAAGTAGGTGAAGTGGATGGAACGCAGAAAGAGTAAACAGGTAGAAATTGGTAATGTAAAGGTGGGAGGTTTAGCTCCTATTTCAGTACAGTCAATGACAAATACCGATACTAGAGATGTAGCTGCCACTGTAGAACAGATCAAAAAATTAGAAGAGGTCGGTTGCGAGTTAGTAAGGGTTGCTATTCCGGATCGTGAAGCTGCTAATCAGATAGCTAAGATCAGATCAGCGATTGATATTCCATTAATTGCTGATATTCACTTTAATTATCGGTTAGCACTGCGGGTTTTAGAGTTAGGGATTGATGGTTTGAGGATTAATCCAGGAAATATTGGCTCAAAAGAACGGATTAAAGCAGTGGCATTAGCAGCTAAAGAAGCGGAAGTACCGATTAGGGTAGGTGTTAATGCCGGTTCATTAAGTGAAGAGATTTTGGCTCAGTATGGTGCCCCAAGTGCTGAGGCGATGGTAGAGAGCGGTTTAGAGAATGTAAGATTATTAGAAGAGTTTGGTTTTGATGATATTATTATCTCTCTTAAAGCTTCAGATGTAGAGATGACTAAGCGGGCTTATGAATTAATGGCGGCTGGGGTAGATTATCCACTACATTTAGGAATTACTGAGGCTGGAACAAAATGGTCGGGCACGATTAAGTCAGCAGTTGGCTTAGGAGCAATTTTAAGTAGCGGCTTGGGAGATACAATTAGAATTTCGTTAACCGGTAGTCCAGTAGAAGAGGTGAAAGTGGGTTATGAGATCTTAAAATCACTGAATTTACGCCATAAAGGTCCGCAGATTATCTCTTGTCCTACCTGTGGTCGGTGTGAGATAGATTTAATTGGTGTAGCTAATGAGGTCGAAGAGCGGATTCGAGATTTAGATAAGAATATTAAAGTAGCGATCATGGGCTGTGTAGTTAATGGACCTGGTGAAGCAAGAGAGGCTGATATTGGTATAGCAGGTGGTAAAGATGTAGGACTCCTATTTAAAGATGGAGAGGTAATTAAGAAGGTACCAGGGGATCAATTAGTTTCTACTTTACTGTCAGCAATAGGGGATTTAGAATAGCAGGAGGGGTTTGAATTTTAAATCAAGTAGAAATTTTATCCAGGTTGATCTTAGCAACGCTGTTGGGCGGTTTAGTAGGCTGGGAGCGGGAGAATCATTCACGACCTGCAGGTTTTAGAACTAATATTTTAGTCTGCTTAGGTTCAGCATTGATAATGATTGTCTCAATTGAGTTATATAATTTCTTTCAAGCATCACGAGTTAATGATCCTGGGCGAATTGCTGCTCAAGTAGTTAGTGGAATTGGATTTTTAGGAGCAGGAACGATTATTAGAGAAGGTTTCACTGTAAAAGGATTAACTACAGCAGCCGGATTATGGGCTATAGCAGGCGTTGGCTTGGCAGCAGGAGCCGGGTTTTATTTCAGTTCGATTAGTGCTACAGTGCTGATTATATTAACATTAACTACTCTTAATTCTATTGAGCAGAGTGTTAATCAATCAGGAGATATCAAAAACTTAAAAATTAGAGCAGCTGACCGCCCGGGGGAGTTAGGACGGATCTGTTCTATTTTAGGAGATTATGATATTCATATCTTTGATATTAGTATTGATCATATATTAAGTGAAGAGGATATCTATATTAATTTACATATAAGAATTTCTTCTAAAGTAAATTTTGATCAATTATTAGAGGAATTAACAGAAATGCATGGTATTAATCAGGTAGAAGTTCAGAAGAATTGATACAAAGGAGTGTCTTAATGCAACGGGTTCATATTGAATCTGCACCGGAGAATTTAATATATAATAAGTTAACTACTATTATTGATAGCCAATTAGCAGAACAGATTAAGTTTAAGACCATAGTTTTAGACTTAGGAGAAGAAAAGTTGACTATCTATGGTCGAGCTGCTAAAACTTTAAGAAAGCAGAATTTAGATCAGATGGTGGAACGGGTGATTAAAGAACAGATAGCAGAACTAACAAGTGTAGATTGTTACTTTAATTACTTTGCAGCTGATCTGTCTTTTGAGGATAGATTGCGAAATGAATGGTCTGATATAGTAACGACAGTTAAAGAAGAGATGTCGATAAGCAAGGGTTGGTTATCGGATTCACGCTGGAGCTTAGAAGAGAGCCAAAGTAGATTAGTTATTGAGGTTAAGAATAAGTTAGGTGTCGAGAAGTTGCAGGCTAAAGAATGTGATAAATTAATTACTCAGTTGATTGAGAAACGCTTTGATCAATCAGTAGCAGTTAGATTTGAAGTAGGTGATTTTAGTCAGGAAGTAGAAGAGTTGACGCGACAACAGGAAGCTGAAAATAAAGAGTATATTGATAGTCTGATGGCGGAGATTGATTCTCAAGCTCAAAGTGGGGAGCAGGGCGGTAATTCTAAACAATCAACGGTAATTATGGGCGATAAGATTAAAGCGGAAGCGATAGAGATTGCAGAACTGCAAGGTGAAGAGCATAGTGTTACTGTAGAAGGAAAAGTAATTAACTTTGAAATTAGAGAGCTTAAAAGTGGTCGAAACTTAGTAATTTTTGCGATTACTGATACTTCTGATTCAATTACTGCTAAAGTCTTCGAAAAGAAGGATGGACCAGCGAGTAATAGTATTGATGAAGGTGATTGGCTGCGGATTAAGGGACGCGCTCAGATCGATAAGTACACCCAAGAGTTAACTGTTATGCCGCGCGATATTAACCGTTATCAACCGCAGTTAAAGCAGGATCAAGCAGAAGATAAGCGAGTAGAATTACATCTCCATACTCAGATGAGTGCTATGGATTCAGTGGTTGATTTAGAAGGTGTAATTAAGCGGGCGGCTAATTGGGATCATTCTGCTCTAGCAATTACTGATCACGGAGTAGTTCAGGCTTTTCCTGAGGCTTATGATTTAGCACAGGAGTATGGAGTAAAGCTAATTTATGGCTTAGAAGCTTACTTAATTGATGATGGTGAACCGATAGTAATTAAGGAGCGAGACTTAAAGTTAGCAGCTGGTGAGTATGTAGTTTTTGATTTAGAGACGACAGGTTTTAATCCTTATCGTAATCAAATTATTGAGATTGGTGCGGTTAAGGTTAAAGATGGAGAGGTAGTAGATACTTTTGGTACTTTAGTTAATCCTGATACTAACATTCCAAATCAGATAGTTGAATTAACTGGAATCAATAATCGTATGGTAGCAGATGCACCTAAGTTAGAGGAAGTGCTGCCGGATTTCTTAGAATTTATTGGTGATGGGGTATTAGTAGCTCATAATCTATCCTTTGACCGCGATTTTATTAATACTAAGTTAACTGAACATGGTTACTCACCACTAGAGAATTCAGCGTTGGATACTTTGAATTTATCGCGTGCTTTACTTGATTTAACAAGTTTTAAATTAAATAGATTAGCTAAAGAGTTTAACTTAACCTTAGATAACCACCACCGAGCAGTTGACGATGCTGAAGTGACAGCTGAGATCTTATTAGAACTATTTAAGCTGTTAGAAGAGCGAGAGATTGCTAACTTAACTGAGATTAATTCTTTAAGTAGTGAGATTGATTATAAACGTCTGCGTCCGTATCACGCAGTAATTTTAGTTAAGAATCAGCAGGGATTGAAGAATCTCTATGAGCTAGTATCTAAGGCACATATTGAGACTTTCCATCGTGTACCACGAATCTTAAAGAGTGATCTGTTACAGAAGCGGGAAGGATTAATAATCGGTAGTGCCTGTGAAGCAGGTCAATTATATAAGGCGTTTGTGAATGGTAAGGATGAAGCAACTATTCGTGAGATAGCTGAATTTTATGATTATCTAGAGATTCAACCGTTAGGCAATACAGAATTTTTAGTTAGAGATGGACAGGTTGATTCTCGCGAGGAGTTAAAAGAGATCAATCGTCAGATCTATCAGTTAGGAGAAGAGCTGGATAAACCGGTTGTAGCTACCGGTGATGTCCACTTTATTGATCCACAAGATAAGATTTTTAGAGAGATTTTGATGACAGGACAGGGGTTTGATGATGCTGAAGATCAAGCACCACTCTATTATCGAACTACTGAGGAGATGTTATATGAGTTTGATTATTTTGCTGAGGAAGTAGCTAAGGAAGTAGTAGTTGATAATCCAAAGAAGATAGTTGAAGAGATTGAAGAGGTGCAGCCGGTACCAGAAGGATTATTTACTCCAGAGATTGAGGGAGCAGTCGAAGAGGTGCAGCAGATGACTTATAATCGAGCGCGGTCAATCTATGGTACTGAGCTTCCCGAGATAGTAGCTGATCGGTTAGAGAAAGAGTTAGATGCAATTATTGGTAATGGTTTTGCAGTAATTTATCTGATTTCGCATAAATTGGTTAAGAAGTCCTTAGATGATGGATACTTAGTTGGTTCGCGAGGATCAGTAGGTTCCTCTTTAGTAGCTACTATGTGTGAGATTACAGAAGTTAATCCTCTACCACCGCACTATGTCTGTCCTAAGTGTCAATACTCTAAGTTCTTTACGGATGGTTCAATAGGGATTGGATTTGACTTAGATGATGATTCCTGTCCTGAATGTGGAGCTGATTTAATGAAGAAGGGATCAGATATACCATTTGAAGTCTTCATGGGTTTTGAAGGAGATAAGGTGCCTGATATCGATCTTAACTTCTCTGGTGAGTATCAACCGGAAGTACATAGCTATACTAAGGAGCTATTTGGTGAAGATCATGTCTACCGAGCTGGTACTATTTCTACGATAGCTGATCGTACAGCTTATGGTTTTGTAAAGGGTTATATGGATGATCGTGATCTTACTTTGCGTAAGGCAGAGGTGGATCGTTTAGTAGATGGCTGTACAGGTTCTCGTCGGACAACCGGTCAACATCCCGGCGGGCAGATGGTAGTTCCACAGGATAAGGAGATCTTTGATTTTTCTCCGATTCAGCGACCAGCTAATGACCAAGATAGTGATGTTTTAACGACTCATTTTGATTATCATTCAATCAGTGGGCGCATCTTAAAGTTAGATATTTTAGGGCATGATGATCCAACAACAATTAGAATGTTACAGGATATTACCGGCGTGGATCCTAAATCTATTCCGCTAGATGATCCAGATACGATGGCTATATTTTCTAAAGTGGATCCTTTAGGAGTTACTGCTGATGATATTGGTACGACAGTAGGTAGCTTAGGTATTCCTGAGTTTGGAACTAGTTTTGTGCGACAGATGTTAGAGGATACACGACCTACTACCTTTGCTGAATTAGTGCGGATTAGTGGTCTTTCTCATGGTACTGATGTCTGGTTAAATAATGCTCAGGACTTAATTAAAAAGGGAACAGCAGAATTAGCTGAGGTTATTTCCGTGCGAGATGACATTATGAACTATCTCTTGCAGAAAGGCGTCGAACCAAGTGAGGCTTTCTGGATTATGGAGGATGTCCGTCACGGCGAAGGATTAACTACAGAACAAGAACAGACAATGCGGGATAATGATGTGCCTGATTGGTATATTAAGTCCTGTAAGAAGATTAAGTATATGTTCCCGAAGGCTCATGCGGTTGCTTATGTAATGATGGCATTTAGAATAGCCTTCTTTAAAGTACATTATCCGCAGGCTTTCTATAATACTTACTTTACTATTAAATCAGATGATTTCGATTCGCAGATAGTGCTTCAAGGGCGAGAATTTATTGAGGAGAAGATAGCCGAGATTAAAAGTAAAGGTAATGATGCAACGCAAAAAGATAAGAATACTTTAACTGTCTTAGAGATAGTGATTGAAGCTTTAGAGCGGGGAATAGAGTTTACGACAGTGGATTTATATGAATCTAAGGCAGAAGAGTTTGTAATTACTGAAGATGATTACTTGCGACCGCCGTTAATTACTCTACAGGGACTAGGTAAGAGTGCAGCAGAGAGTATTGTTAAGGCGCGTCAAGATGGTGAGTTTACTTCAATTGAAGAGCTTAAAAACCAAACTAGTATTAGTAAGACGGTAATTGAAGTAATGAAAGAGCACGGCTGTTTAGAAGAACTGCCGGAGACAAATCAGCTCTCCTTTTTCAATTAATCTATCGGGAAATACCTTGCAAATTACTTAATAATATGCTAAAATATTAGCTGGATATAATGTAAATATTTCTGAATAGATGAGAGTGGGTTAGGCGACTATCCCACTCTTTCCTTTTATTTGCAGATACTTAATTTTACTTAATATAGAATAGTGGATGAGTACTTTTGGCAAAACTAGCTAGTAAAGGAGGGACAATTAGATGGCACAGAAGATAGAAGATTATGTCTTTGACCTAGCTGATCCGATTGTTACAAGTAATGGATTAGAATTAGTAGAGGTGGAGTATCAAAAAGAAGGACAGGATTGGTACTTGCGTATCTTTGTTGATCATCCAGAAGGAATAACTTTAGAGGACTGTCAACAGATTAGTCAAGAATTAGGAACAGAGTTAGATGTTGAAAATCCAATTGATAAATCATATATATTAGAAGTCTCATCACCGGGGTTAGATAGGCCGCTTACTAGCAAGGAAGATTATAATAGATTTCAAGGACACTTAATTGAAGTATCTACATATGCTCCAATTGATGGTCAGCGATCATTTACAGGAGAATTGCTAGAGTTAGTAGATGAACAGGTTAAGCTAAAAGTTGACGAGGAGGAAGTAGTAGAGATTCCTCGTGATAAGATAGCTAAGGCTAATTTAGCTCTAGATTTTTAGGGTGATATAAAGGGGGCAGACAGAGATGAATATTGAGTTAATTCAAGCTTTAGAGGATATTGAAGAAGATAAGAAGATACCAAAAGATATGCTGCTTGATGCTTTGCAGGCAGCTCTTGAATCAGCTTATAAAAAGAACTTTGGTTCGAAGCAGAATGTAGAGATAGAGATTGATGAAGCTAATGGTGAAGTTAATGTCTACTCTAATCGCGAAGTAGTAGAAGAAGTGGAAGATGATAATTTAGAAATCTCTTTAGCTGAAGCTCAGGAGATTGATCCTAATTATGAAGTTGGTGATTTGGTAGCAGTAGAAGTGACTCCAGCTAATTTTGGTCGGATTGCTGCTCAGACTGCTAAGCAGGTAGTAATCCAAAGAATTAGAGAAGCAGAACGCGATGTAATCTATGAAGAATTTGCTGATATGGAGGATGAGATTGTTACTGGTACTATCCAGCGCCATCATAAGAAGAATGTGATTGTAGATTTAGGTCGTACGGAAGCAATCTTAATTCCACCAGAACAGATTCCTAATGAATCTTATGAGCCTAATGAGCAAATTAAACTCTATATTGTTGAGGTTAAACAGACTACTAAAGGACCTAATATCTTAGTTTCTCGAACTCATCCAGGCTTATTAAAGCGGCTCTTTGAATTAGAGGTACCAGAGATTCATGATGGAGTAGTTAGAATTGAGGCAGTAGCTCGTGAGGCAGGCTTTAGATCGAAGATAGCAGTGCATTCTACTGAGACTGAGGTTGATCCAATTGGATCTTGTGTAGGACCTAATGGTATGCGTGTTAGAGCAGTAGTTGATGCCTTAAATGGTGAGAAGATCGATATAGTTAATTGGAGTGAAGATCCAGCTGAATTTATTGCTAATGCGTTAAGTCCGGCAGAAGTTTCAGCTGTAGAAGTAGATGAAGAGGAAGAAGTAGCAGTTGTAGTAGTACCTGATTATCAGTTATCTTTAGCTATTGGTAAGGAAGGACAGAATGCTCGTTTAGCTGCTAAACTTACCGGTTGGAAGATCGATATTAAGAGTGAATCTGAAATTGATGAAAAAGATTTAACTGAGATGCAGGAGATTGAGGAAACAGCGGAAGATAAAGATTTTGACTTTACCGAGGTAGATTTAAGCAGTGATCTTGATTAAGATGTAAATAAGTAAGTTTTTAAGTTGTATAAATTAGTTGGGGGTGTGTAATATGGGTAAGATGCGAGTTTATAAGTTAGCACAAGATTTAGAATTATCAAGTTCTGAGGTAATAGATATTTTAAATGATTTAGGAGTCGATGTTTCAAGCCATATGAGTACTGTCGAAGATGATGTGGCTGATTTAGTAGTGGATGAAGTATTGGGAACAGATGAAGCTGAGGAAACAAATAAGACTGAAGTTGAAGATGATGAAAATGTAATTGAAGTTGAAGATACACTAACAGTTAAGGAGTTAGCAGATAAGTTAGAGATTGAGCCTAACGCTTTAATGCAGAAGTTAATCAACTTGGGAATTATGGCAACAATTAATCAGGAGTTAGATGAGGATACTATTGAGGCTGTAATGGAAGAGTATGGTTATCAAGCTAAATTTACAGCAGCAGAGGAAGATGATGAAGTATCATTTAATAATCTAGTCCAAGATATAGATGATAATCCAAAAGATTTAGAAGAACGAGCACCCGTAGTAACCGTGATGGGACACGTTGATCACGGAAAGACGACTCTTTTAGATGGTATCAGAAAAGCTAATGTTACTGATAGTGAAGCAGGAGGAATTACTCAACATATTGGTGCTTACCAGGTTGAATTAGATGGTGAGAAGATTACCTTCTTAGATACTCCTGGTCACGAAGCATTTACTTCGCTTAGAGCTAGAGGAGCTCAAGTAACTGATGTAGCAATCTTAATTGTAGCGGCTGATGATGGAGTTATGCCGCAGACAGTTGAAGCAATTAATCACGCTCAAGCAGCTGATGTCCCAATTATTGTAGCAATTAATAAGGTGGATAAGCATAATGCGCAGCCAGAGAAAGTAAAACAGGAGTTAACTGAGTATCAATTAGTTCCTGAAGAGTGGGGCGGCGATACGATCTGTGTTCCAATTTCTGCACTAAAGCAGGAGAATATTGATGAGCTATTAGAGATGATTCTTTTAGTTTCTGAAATGGAGGAGCTTAAGGCTAATCC
This sequence comes from Bacillota bacterium, assembly GCA_051745835.1. Classification (GTDB taxonomy): domain Bacteria; phylum Bacillota; class Halanaerobiia; order Halobacteroidales; family Acetohalobiaceae; genus JBNJEL01. The sequence continues at coordinate 27,753 of JBNJEL010000001.1, read as the reverse complement.
TGATCGTCCAGCTAATGGTATTGTAGTTGAAGCGGAGTTAGATAAAGGACGCGGTTCAGTAGCTACAGTACTGATTAAGAACGGTACTTTAAAGATTGGTGATCCAATTGTAGCAGGATTATCTTATGGTACAGTACGGGCTATGATTGATGAGCAAGGCGAACGGATAGAAGAGGCGGGACCATCTACTCCAGTAGAGGTCTTAGGTTTTAATTCGGTGCCGCAAGCTGGTGACCTACTTCAAGTCTTAGAGAGTGAACAAGAGGTTAGAAAGCTAGCCGAAGAACGACAAGATGATAAGCGCGAACAGGATTTAAGTCAGAGTCAGACAGTAACACTTGATGATTTATATGAACAGATTCAGCAGGGTGAGATTAAGGATCTAAACTTAATCATCAAAGGTGATGTGCAAGGTTCAGTAGAAGCAGTTAAGGAAGCTTTAGTTGATTTAAGTACTGATGAAGTGCAGGTTAATGTGGTACACAGCGGTGTAGGAGCTATTCGCGAAGCAGATATTATGTTAGCTAGTGCTTCTAATGCGATTGTAATTGGATTTAATGTACGACCGGATAATAATGCTCGTCAAGCTGCTGAAGAAGAGCAGATAGATGTGCGTACTTATCGAGTAATCTATAAGGCAATTGATGATGTCAAGTCAGCGATGGAAGGTCTGTTAGACCCAGAATATAAAGAGATAGTCTTAGGTCGAGTAGAAGTTAGAGATACTTTCAGTGTGCCAAAGGTAGGTACGATTGCTGGAGCTTATGTAGCTGATGGTAAAGTAAACCGTAATGCAAAGGCTAGGTTACTTAGAGATAATGTAGTTATCTTTGAAGGAGAGATTGCTTCTTTAAAACGATTCCAAGATGATGTCCGTGAAGTATCAGAAGGATATGAGTGTGGAATTGGATTAGAGAACTTTAATGATGTTAAAGTAGGCGATGTAATCGAAGTTTATGATTATGAAGAGATTCAACGTACTCTTTAGTAAATTAGGAGTTGATAATAATGGGTAATCAGCGTGCCCGACGTGTAGCGGAGTTAATCAAACAGGAAGTTAGTCAGATGTTACAGCAGGAGATTAAAGATCCGCGAATTGGTTTTGTGACTGTAACTGATGTTGAAGTTTCCGGCGATTTAAGACATGCTAAGGTCTTTGTTAGTGTCTTAGATAAGGAAGCTAATAAAGAGGAGACAATGGAAGGTTTAGAGAATGCAGTTGGGTTTGTGCGTAGTGAATTAGGTCAGAGAATGCATTTGCGCCATACACCGGAGATTTTGTTTAGGTATGATGACTCTATTGAACGCGGGGTTAAGATCTTTGAAATCTTAAAGGATTTAGATGAAGAAGAAAAAACTAATTAGAAGGATTGACTACTATGAAGAGATTCCAACACTTAATTGAGAGTATTAAACGGTCGGATAATTTCTTATTGACAGCTCATGTTAATCCTGATGGCGATAATATTGGTTCGCTACTTGGACTCTACTATCTATTGCAGCCTTATGGTCAGCAAATAGATATAATTTTAGCCGATCCAGTCCCTGACTACTTAACCTTTCTGCCTGGTTCGAAAGAGATAGAGGTTTACAGTGCAGTAGCTGATCAAGTAGAAGCTAGTGATTACGATTTAGCTTTTATTCTTGATAGTGGTGATTTAGAACGAATTGGTGCAGTTAGTAAACTGCTTGCTGATGACGTTAAGTTAATTAATATAGATCATCACGGTACCAGTCAAGAGTTTGGTGATTACAATTTTGTAGACTCCCAAGCAGCAGCTACTGGTGAGTTAATCTATAATTTAGCAGTGGAGTTAGGTACTGATTTAACTGAAGAGTTTGGTACAGCAATAGCTACCTCAATTATTACCGATACCGGTAACTTTAGATTCTCTAATACTACAGCTGATGTACACCGGATTATTGCTGATATGTTAGAGTTAGGTGTTGATACTGAACGAATTATTAAAGAGATATATGAGCAAGAGGGTGTCAGTAGTCTAAGATTAAAGGGTAGAATCTTTTCTCGATTTAAGTTAGCTAGTCAAAGGCAGGTAGCGTGGGCTAGTGTACGAGAGTCTGACTTAGAAGAGTTAGATGCTACCTGGGAAGATACAGAAGGATTAGTTAATTATTTACGTCAGGTAGAAGATGTTGAAGTAGGACTACTCTTTAAAGAGGTAGCTGCTGAGCGGACAAGAGTTAGTCTGCGGTCTAATGACTACTTTCCAGTAAATACTTTAGCTCGTCAGTTAGGCGGAGGCGGTCATGCCCGAGCTGCTGGTTGTACGATTGAAAGTGATTTAGCGACTGCTCAGCAGAAGGTACTAGCTAAGTTAGATGAAGAACTAAGAGCTTATGGTGAGCAAGAATGAAGGGCATCTTAAACCTATATAAACCACAAGGATTAACCTCCTTTGATATGGTAGCTAAAGTTAGAAAGATATTAGATCTTAGAAAAGTAGGACATACTGGAACTTTAGATCCTAAAGCTGAGGGTGTGCTGCCTATCTGTGTTGGTCGAGCAACTAAGGTAGCGCGCTTTATTACTGATGAGTCAAAAGAGTATCAAGCAGAGCTTAAGTTAGGTGTACAAACTGATACTTTAGACGGTGAAGGAGAGGTTACTGCTACTGCAGAGGTGCCTGACTTTACAAGAGCGGAGATAGAAGAAGTGGTGGCTGAATTCAGAGGAAAGATTGAGCAGATTCCTCCGATGTATTCAGCCCTTAAACATAATGGTAAACGATTATATGAGTTAGCCCGGGAAGGAAAAGAGGTTGAACGTGAGCCGCGGCAGGTTGAAATTTATGATTTGGAATTATTAGAGATTAAGCTGCCGATTGTCAAATTTAGAGTTAGCTGTTCTAAAGGAACCTATATTAGAACTTTAGCTGCAGATATAGGAGATCAATTAGGCCCGGGGGCTTATCTAACCTTCCTGTCACGTACGAGAGTAGGTTCTTTTACTGTAGCAGATAGTAACACTTTAACTGAATTAGCTACAGCTAAAGAGGAAGAGAGGTTAGATGATCTCTTATTACCGCTTGATTATGTATTACAAGACTTGACGAAAGTGAGAATTGAGCCCAAACTTTATAAATTAGTTAATAATGGAGCTACATTTAAGTTAGAGGATGTAGCCCAAATTAAAGGCAAGTTAACTTATGATGACTTAGTTAGAGTTTATAGCCCTGAAGATGAGTTTTGGGGTATCTATCGTTTTAAATATAACTTAGAGACAGAGAATAATCTATTCAAGCCAGTTAGACTCTTTTGTTAAAGGGGATCTTAATATGGAACTAATTAAGCTAGACCAACTTACAAGAGATTCGAGTCCTGTAGTAATTACTCTAGGAGCATTTGATGGTATTCACTATGGTCATCAGCACTTAATTAAGCGGGTAATTACTACAGCTGATCAATTAGATTATCGAAGTGTGCTATTTAGTTTTACTTCTCATCCGTTAAGTGTAATTGATGCTCAACAATCCCCGCCTTTAATTACTAATTGGCAGCAGAGATCTCAAATTCTTAATCGCTTAGGATTGGATCGAGTTTATTTAGCTGAGTTTACTACTGACTTTGCTCAGTTAGAATTTAGAGATTTTGTAGAGCAGTATCTAGTAGAGCAGATTAATGTACAGCGAGTTATTATCGGTGAGGACTTTCGGTTTGGTTACCGCGGATTAGGTACAGCTGATAAGTTAAAGGAGTTAGGTGCCGAGTTTGGATTTGAGGTTGAGATTGTTAGCCCCATTACAATTGATGGACAGATAGTGAGCAGTACTTATATTCGCAGTTTAATTCGCGAGGGTAAGGTAGCACAAGTGAAGAAGTTTTTAACTCGCAATTATTCATTAATTGGAGAAGTAGTTAAAGGTTATCAGCGTGGACGCAAGTTAGGTTTTCCTACAGCTAATTTAGATCCAATTATCGATTATGTAATTCCTAAGTCTGGTATCTATGCTGTCTATGTTTATCTAGCTGGTGAGAAGTATCTAGGAGTAGCTCACTTAGGTTCTCGTCCTACATTTGCTAAGCAGGAGTTTAGTATTGAAGTTAATATCTTTGATTTTGATGCTGATATTTATCATCAACAGCTTGAAGTAGAGTTTGTTAAGCGGCTGCGGGATAAAGTGAAGTTTGATAATCAGGAAGCCTTAGTAGATCAGATAGAAAAAGATGTAGCTGCTGCTCGAGAAGTATTAGAAAGTAATAAATGAGTTTACAATTTAAATTCTGTATGTTAAAATTAAATAGTGATGTGAACCATTAACTAGGATTGGCGTTGCTCCAGTGCTTTTCTTGGTTGATGGCGATTATAATTATAGGAGGTGAATTAGATGTTAGCTGACGAGAAGAAACAAGCAATTATTGATAAATATGGACGTCATGAGAATGATACTGGTTCTTCTGAAGTACAGATTGCTCTATTAACTGCTCAAATTGAGGAGTTAACTGAGCACTTAAAAGATCATAAGCAGGATCATAATTCTAGACGAGGTCTACTTAAAAAAGTAGGTAAGCGTAAAAGATTATTAGAGTATCTTAGAGATAATGATATTGAAATTTATCGAGAATTAGTAGCTGACTTAGGTTTAAGAGGTTAAGTTAGACAATTAAGGGCGGGGATTTTCCCGCTCTTAAATTTTAGAAAAAGCTTTAGTAGTACATACTAGTAATTAAAGGAGCGTTGGTAAATGCAGAAAGAATGGCAGATTGAACTCGGTGGTAGAGAATTAACTTTAGAGACTGGCAAGTTGGCTCAACAGGCTAATGGTTCAGTCATGGTTCGTTATGGCGATACAGTTATTTTAGTAACAGCTACAATGTCTGATCCTCGTCCTGGAATTAATTACTTTCCATTAATGATCAATTATGAAGAGCGTCTTTACTCTGTAGGAAAGATTCCGGGTGGATTTATTAAGCGAGAAGGAAAACCTAGTGAAGCAGCTACATTAGCTTCGCGATTAATTGATCGTCCGCTGCGACCTTTATTTCCGAAAGGTATAAGACATGATGTACAGGTAGTAGCAACTGTATTATCAGTTGATAATGACAATTCCCCAGAAGTAGCAGCAATGATTGGTGCTTCAGCGGCGTTAAGTATCTCTGATATACCATTTGAAGGTCCAATTGGTGGCGTTAATGTTGGAATAGTGGATGATGAGTTAGTGGTTAATCCAACGGTAGAAGAGCAAACAGATAGTGATTTAGATTTAATAGTTGCAGGTCACCAAGAAGGGGTAGTGATGGTTGAAGCTGGAGCAGATGAAGTAACTGAAGAACGGATGATTGAAGCAATTGAGTTTGGCCAAAGTAAGGTGCAGGAAATTATTGATTTACAGAATGAAATGGTTGCTGAGATCGGCAAGGAAAAAGCAGACTTAGAGTTAGTTACAGTTGAAGATGAAGCAACAGAAAAAGCAGTAAGAGATTATGTTGGAGATGATCTCAAAGAGGCATTAACAACTAAAGATAAATTGGAACGCGATAATAAGGTAGATGCAGTTAAGGAAGAAACTAAAGAGTACTTTGCTGAAGAGTTTAGTGCTGATGAAGACCAAGAAGAAAAACTAAAAGTTGTTGATGATACTCTCGAACAGATGATGAAAGAGACAATACGTAATTTAGTCTTAGAGGAAGGTCGAAGAATTGATGGGCGTAGTGTAGATGAGATTCGACCAATCTGGTGCGAAGTAGGAACTTTACCACGAGCTCATGGTTCTGGTATCTTTACTCGCGGTCAGACACAGGTAATGACAGTAGCTACGTTAGGTGCTGTAGGTGATGAACAGGTCTTAGATGGATTAGAGAGTAAAGAATCGAAGCGCTACATGCATCACTATAACTTCCCATCCTTTAGTGTAGGTGAGACGGGTCCAATTAGAGGGCCAGGAAGACGAGAAATTGGACATGGTGCTTTAGGTGAACGAGCTTTAAGACCGATGATACCTGAACATGATGACTTTCCTTATACTCTACGATTAGTCTCTGAAGTTTTAGAATCTAATGGTTCTACTTCTCAAGCGAGTATCTGCGGTAGTACATTAGCTTTAATGGATGCTGGTGTACCGATTAAGAAACCAGTAGCAGGTATTGCAATGGGACTAATGAAAGAGGATGATGAGGTAACAATCTTATCTGATATTCAAGGTATTGAAGACTTTAATGGTGATATGGACTTTAAGGTCGCTGGTACCAAAGATGGAATTACAGCTTTACAGATGGATCTTAAGATTCGTGGTATCTCTAGAGATGTATTAGAACCAGCCTTAGAACAGGCGCGTGAAGGTAGACTTCATATCTTAAATGAGATGTTAAAGGAGTTGCCAGAATCTAGAGAAAAGTTATCACCATATGCTCCAAGTATTATGACTTTAGAGATCGATCCTGATAAGATTCGTGATGTAATTGGGCCCGGTGGTAAGACGATTAAGAAGATTATTGAAGAGACAGATGTTAAGATTGATATTGAAGATGACGGAACTGTCTTTATTGCTGCTGATGATCAAGAGAGCGGACAGCAAGCGAAGAAGATGATCGAAAAGATGACCGAAGAGGTAGAGGTAGGCAAGATTTATCTCGGTAAGGTTAAGCGTACGACTCACTTTGGTGCTTTTGTAGAGATTCTACCGGGTAAGGAAGGCTTAGTTCATATCTCTGAATTAGCTGATTACCATGTTGATAAGGTAGAAGATTTATTAGCTGTTGGTGATAAGATATTAGTTAAAGTGACAGAGATAGATGATAAGAATCGAATTAATCTTTCGCGCCAAGAGGCATTAGCGGATAAAGAAGCAAAAGAAGATGATGAAGAATAGATAATTTTCTTTTATCTATTCTTCCTTTCTTTTTGACATAAACTGGAGTTAATCTAGTTTATGTTTTTTTAAACTCTTGCTATCGAACATTTATTCTAAAATGAGGTGACAGAGATGAAAACAGGAGCACATCTTTCAATTAGCGGTGGAGTGGATAAGTCAGTTAAGCGAGCTGAGGAGTTGGGAGCAGATGCTGTACAGCTCTTTGCTAAGAACCCGCGCGGTTGGAGCGGGAAATCTTTAACTGCTGAAGCTGTAGAGCAGTTTGCAACGAAAAGAAGTGAGTTGGAGTCATTAGCTACCATTGTTCATGCTAATTATCTAACAAATCTAGCTACACCTAAAGATGAATTATATCAGAAATCTAAGGCTTCGCTTAAAGATGATATTAGACGAGCTGATCGCTTAGGAATTGATTATGTAGTCTTCCATCCTGGTAATCATACTGGTTCAGGAGTAGAAGCAGGTATTAAGCGGATTAACCAAGCTTTACAGGAGATTTTAGCTGATGTAGAGCCAGAGACTAAGTTGTTATTAGAGAATGTAGCAGGAGCAGGAACAGAGATTGGTCAAAACTGGAGTGAACTACTACAGATGGTAGAAGGCATCTCTTTAGATCAGGTAGGAGTCTGTTTAGATACCTGCCATGCTTTTGCTGCGGGTTATGATCTAAGAACTAAATCAGGCATTGATCAATTATTAGTTGAGATTGACGATACTTTTGGTTTAGAGAATTTACCGGTACTACACGTTAATGATTCGAAGGGTGAATTAGGCAATCATAAAGATCGTCATTATCATATTGGACAGGGTGAGATTGGACTTGAAGGCTTTAAGTATTTAATCAATCGACCAGCGTTAGCGGATAAGATATTTATTTTAGAGACACCGGTTGATGAACATGGTGATGATGAGTTAAATTTAAAGACTCTGCGGGGATTAGTAGAGTAAGATTGGGGTGATGATGAATGGAGATTAAGGATTATTTTACTTCTGAGGCAGCAGCTAATTTAACAGCTGAGATTAAGGAAGCACAGGGACAAGAGGTATACTGTATTGGACGGATTAATCGTGATGATGAATTAATTGATGAGATTGAGGTGGTAGCACGTGGTAATAAGAAAGCTGTACCGGTGCCGGCAGCTAAATTAAAGCCGTCAGAAGTAGTGATTCATAATCATCCCAGCGGTAATTTAGAACCATCTGAGGCTGACCTTAACTTAGCAGCTAAGTTTGGAGCGCAGAGCATTGGGTTTATGATTACTAATAATCGAGTTGATGATCTTTATGTAGTGGTCGAACCAATACTAACTGGCGAAAGTAGTGAATTAGATGTAGCAGAGATTAGTCAGATCTTTGCTGCAGATAACTCATTAGATCGTATCTTAGCTTCTTATGAATATCGCCGTCAGCAACAGATTATGGCAGAAGTAGTTGCTAAAGCATTTAATCGTCAGACTCATCTATTAGTGGAAGCAGGAACGGGAACAGGTAAGTCCTTAGCCTATTTAATTCCCAGTATCTACTGGGCGGTAGAGAATGATGAGCGAGTGGTAATTTCGACTAATACGATTAATCTACAAGAACAGTTAATTAATAAAGATATTCCGCTCTTAGAGAAGGTGCTCGATTTTGATTTTAAAGCAGTTTTAGTTAAAGGAAGACGAAATTATATCTGTCTTAGAAAGCTCTATAGCTTACAGCAGATAGCTGATCAGGTATTAGAATCTCAAGAACGTGAATCTTATTTACAACTATTGGAGTGGATAGAGCAAGCAAAGAGTGGTTGTCGTTCAGAACTGGCTTTTCAACCGTCCTCTTCGCTTTGGGAACGAGTAGCTTCGGAGAGTGATACCTGTTTACATAGTAACTGTCAATATTATGGAGACTGCTTTTTTATTCAGGCTCGAGCCGAGAGTATCGATGCTGATATTTTGGTAGTTAATCATCATCTCTTGTTTTCTGATATTGCTGTGCGAAAGGAAGAAGGAATGGATTTAGAGGTAGCTGTTTTACCGCGTTATCAACATATTGTTTTTGATGAAGCTCATAATATCGAAGAGGTAGCTACCAATTACTTAGGAGCGCGGGTTAGTCAGTACCAAATTGCAAAGTTTCTACGTCAATTATATGATCATCAAACACAGCAGGGAATTAAAGGCTTCTTAATGGAACTAAGATTTAAGATTAATCAAGCCCGGGATAAGATTGATCCGGATACTCGTGAAGATTTACAACGATTAATCGATAATATCTTACAACCATTAGTATTGAAAGTAACAGAGCGGGCGTCTAACTTCTTTAATCTGGTTAGTGAGTTTAAAGGTGAGGTGCAAAATGATGAGCAGAAGTTGCGCTTAAAGTCTGAGGTTAGAGAGTTAGAAGGTTGGCAGCAGGTTAGAGAAGAAGCTGATAATTTGTTACTCTCTTTAAATCAACTCAGTAAGAAGTTAGATAGTCTGCGGGTTGATTTAGAGCTATTAGCTACAGCTAAATTAGAGAACTACGAAGGACTAATGGTTGATCTAACAGCGCGGGTGGATCGTGCAAAGTATTTAGCCCGGATAGTCGATTTGATCATTAATGAGCCGCCGGAGGAGACAGTTAATTGGTTAGAAGTACGAGAGGATAATCAAGGTGAAAGCCATGTTACACTAAGTTCGGCTCCCATCAATATAGTTGATGAATTTCGTGATAATCTACTGTTAGAGATGGATTCTATTATCTTTACTTCAGCTACTTTAACAGTTGATCAATCTTTCGATTATATTAGGGATAGATTAGGTCTTGATGATGAATTAGTAGCTCAATTGCGGACTGGTGATCCATTTAATTATCAACAACAAGCGCTATTAGGTATTACTAATGACTTGCCTGAACCTTATGAGGATGACTTTTTAAATCAGGCTTTGACTGCACTGCGTAAGATTTTATTAGCTAATCGCGGTCGTAGTTTAGTGTTGTTTACTTCTTATGGCATGTTGGGACGTTTTTATTATCGTCTCAAATCTGAGTTAGAAGATAGTAATCTCCAGTTACTACGTCAGGGTGAGAAGTCACGGCACTTATTAGTGCAGGACTTTAAAACAAGTACCGCTCCAGTAATTTTTGGTACAGCTAGTTTTTGGGAGGGAATTGATATTCCTGGTGAGCAGTTAAGTGCGGTAATAATTGTGAAACTGCCGTTTCAAGTACCGACCGATCCAATTATTGAGGCTAAAGTAGAGGAGATAGAGGCGCGGGGTGATAATGCTTTTCTAAATTATATGTTGCCGCGTGCTGTAATTAAGTTTAAGCAGGGATTTGGTCGTTTGATTAGATCTCAGCAGGATAGTGGTTCAGTCATTGTGCTTGATAAGCGGTTATTAACTAAGAGTTATGGTCGTGCCTTTCTTAATTCTGTACCTCGTGGTTGTAGGGTATTAACTGCTAATTATCAAAAAATAGTAGAAGAGATTAAATAATTTTAAGTTAAGACAGGATTTAACCCTTTAAATCACGAAGTAGAACTATTAGTTAACATTTATTGAGGGGGGAGCGGTATGTGTTATAAGAGGTGGGGTTATACTTTTTTTAGTCTAATCTGTATTTTGATCTTAATAACTGGAGTTAATTTAGCTGCACCGCAGTTTAAATTACATTATAAAGTCAGTACAGGTGACTCGCTTTATGAGATTGCTAATCAATTTGGAGTTTCTGTTCAGCAGTTGCGAAAAACAAATAATCTCAATAATGAAAGTATTAGAACTGGAGATAAATTAGTAATTCCTTATAATCATCAGACGGAAATTAATCAAGAGAAAAACAAGTCTTATCAATTTGATAGGAAATTATTAGCTAAGCTGCGCAATAATTCGGATCAAAATTTTGCTATTAATCAGTTAAAACAAGAGGAAATTGTAGTTAAGATTAGTCAGGATTCTAGTGCTGAGGTTGACCTGTCGCAGCTGCGTACTTTAGATTACTATGTTAAGCCTGGTGATACTCTCTATGAGTTAGCTCAAGAGTTTAATACTACAGTAGCTGTTATTCGTAAATTAAATGATCTAAAAGAAGAAACAGTCATTAGATTAGATGATAAGCTAGCTTTACCGATTAATAATTTAAGTCCTAAAGAGGTTCTTTCTAAAACTATTTCGCAAAGAGAACTTAGCTTGCTGGCACGTTTAATTAGCGCTGAAGCTAGAGGAGAACCATTTATTGGACAAGTAGCAGTAGGAGCTGTAGTCTTGAATCGAGTTTTAAGTCGACAATTTCCTGATGCTATTCGCGACGTAATCTATCAATCGGGACAGTTTAGTGTTGTAAGTGATGGCACAATTAATCGTCAACCAACACAAAAATCTTATCGTGCTGCTAAGAATGCTTTATCTGGACAAGACCCTTCACGAGGTGCTCTATACTTTTATAATCCTCAGACTGCTAAGACAATGTGGTGGCTGTCAAACAGAAGAACTTTAGTAAGAATTGGCGATCATGTCTTTGCTGAATAAATTAATAGTAAGCTAGCAATGTTGTAAAGACCTATTCCTTAGTGGAGTAGGTCTTTTTTGCTTTGAGGTTGATTAAGTAGCAGATGTCCACTGATTGAACAGTTCTTTTCTCCAGCAATTAAGATCTGTACTTGGTTAATTTCGCTAAACTGGGTTAAGGTCTTAATAATTGAATCGATAAGTAGTTTTTCTGCAGTACTACCACCTTGAAAGTCAGATACTAGTTGTTGATTGAAGTTAACGTAAGCTGTCTTATTTTCAATATCTAAATTGAGTAATTTAGTAGTGGATGGAAATAGCGATATTAAGTTCTGTTGGTTAGATGATGGCCCTTTAATTAAGGATTGAACTGCACTAGCTGCTAAATTTTCGACAATACTTTTAGAGTTAGGTGTTAACATCTTAGTTACAGGTACTTCTTTAGTTAATGGAATTAACTTTGTACTATTAGAATTGACTTGAGGGAAGTAGACTCGAAATTGATTATTAGAGCTTAGAGGTGCGGCAGCTGTTTTATTAGGTATTTGCTTAGTTGGAGGTAGAGATAAGTTATTATTTAAGTAATTAATTATTCCTTCGCTAATAGCTGCGGCTATCTCTTTTCTAATTTGAGGATTGGTGAGGCGTTGAAAGTCTTGCTGATTGCTCAAAAAGCCAGTTTCAACTAATACTGCTGGCATAGTAGTTTGGTTTAAGACATAGAAGTCTCCTGATTTAATTTGACGGCGATTATTGGGCTGAATATCAATTAGTTTCTGTTGGATAAATTGGGCTAACTGCTTACTTGGAGCAGAGTTAGGAGTATAGAATACTTGCCCTCCTAAGGTACTTGTACCCGGAAAGCTATTAACGTGAATACTGATAAATAGATCAGCTTCTTGTTGATTAGCAAATCGCGCCCGATATTTAATATCCTTATTACGATCATTTTGATAGAGTGAATCATCTTCTCTTGTCAAAACTACTTTAATCTCTCCCTTTTCTAAATGATCGGCTAATTGTTTGGCGATAGCAAGATTAATATCCTTCTCAAAGACTCCATTCTTATGTGTACCAGTGTCAATACTACCATGCCCCGGATCAATAACGATTAATTTTTCTAATTGAGAAAAATTGTCATGTTGAGTGATGCCGGCAGTGATTAAACTTAAAGTGAAAAAGATAATTCCAATTCCAATAAATAAACTTTCCTTCTTGATTACCCATAATTTGGATAAGCTCATTGTTAAACTCCTTTATTATCATTTAATCTATAGAATTTTATTATTAGATATCTAATAATATACAGGATAAAATTTACCAATCTAGTCGCAAGTTATATTTAGTAGCTAAGTTGCATAAGTAGTTAGCAGAGGTATAAAGAGGGAGGGCTAGGAGTGAACTTTTATTTTTCGAAGCGATCTACTGTGGTGTTGGTGTTAATTATGGGTGTGGGATTATTTATGTTAGGTAACTTAAGTCCTAATTTAAGTCAGAAGGTTAGTCTATTAACTTCTAATCGTTTAGTGCCAATTTATAAGGTAGATACTCAAGAACCTAAGCTAGCAGTTACTCTTGATGGGATGTGGGGGGTTAAGAAGACATCTCGTATTTTAGAGGTATTAGCAGAGAATGATGTAGAGATAACTTTTTTCTTTGGCGGAAATTGGTTAGAAGAGTATCCTAATCAGGCTCAAAAAATTGTAGAGCAGGGACATGAAATTGGCAATCATACTTATAGTCATCCCCACTTAAATTCTTTAAGCAAGACAGGAATTGAGCGTGAGTTAGTTAAAAATCAAGAATTAATTGAGAACTTAGTTGGTCAGCAGCCTAAATTATTTCGGCCACCTTTTGGAGAGTATAGTAATAAGGTGATTAATGTAGCAGATGAGCTAGGCTTTCAGACAATTCAGTGGAGTATTGATTCACTTGATTGGAAGGAGCCGGGAGTTGATTTTATTGTTCAGCGGGTGCTTAAGAAAGCGGGCCCAGGCGAGATTGTACTAATGCATAATAATGCTAAGAGTATAGTGGAGGTCTTAGAGCAGTTAATACCTCAATTGCAAGAGCAGGGCTATCAGATAGTCAAAGTTTCTGAATTAACCTATGGTGACAGTTACTATATTGAGAGTCATTCGGGAGTCCAGAAGAAGAGAGCAAGTGAGGAGGAGTAAGTTAAATGGTTAATAAGTTTAGATTCTATTTTATACCACTGCATCGATTGGTATTATTAGGGCTGTTATTATTAATTATGACAGCTAGTTTGTTTGTTAATTTGATGAGTGCTGAAGTCACACCGGTAGTTAATGATCAATTAGCTCCCTATTATCATGGCCCGGAGGATAAAGAAAGGATAGCATTAACTATTAATGTTGCCTGGGGAGAGGAGTATCTGCCGGATATGTTAGCAACTTTAGAGGATAAAGATGTGCAGGCTACTTTCTTTTTCTTGGGCCGATGGGTAAAGAAGTTTCCTGAGTTGACTAAACAGATTGCTAAGCGAGGTCACGAAGTAGGAAACCATGGGTATTATCATGATCATCCTAATCAATTATCGACAGCTGGTCTAACAAAGATGATTAAACAAAATGAGGAGTTGTTGGTAGAAACTACTGGTTATCAGCCGGATTTATTTGCTCCACCTTATGGTGAGTATAATGAGCAGGTAGTTGAAGTAGCAGCTGATTTGGGTTACAAGACAATTTTGTGGACAGCAGATACAATTGATTGGCAGCGCCCTGCTCCAGAGGTGATTATCAAGCGGGTGGTTACTAAAGCTAGCAATGGCGGAATTGTACTGATGCATCCAACAGAGCCGACTGCTCAAGCTCTAGGAGAGATGATAGATCGTTTAGAAAGTGAGGGATATCAGTTAGTAACGGTTTCAGAATTATTAGCAGAGTAGTTGGTTTAAGTTTAGTAGTTAAAATTTTAATTTTAAGCAGGATTAAGTACTTCTTTGTGGTAATAATTCACAGTAGAGTCTAAGTTAGAATGGGGGATTAAATGATGAAATTAAAGGTTAAACGTTTAGATAAGTCATTACCACTACCAGAGTATCAACATAGTGGTGAAGATGCAGGATTGGATCTCTATTCCAAAGAAGAAGGCAAATTAGCTCCAGGTGAGTATAGGTTATTTAAGACGGGAATCGCTATTGCTCTGCCACGTGGATTTGCTGGATTTGTTCATCCGCGAAGTGGATTAGCTGCTGATTATGGAATTACTGTTTTGAATGCTGATGGAGTTATTGATCCTGGTTATCGAGGAGAGATAGGAGTAACTTTGATTAATCACGGTAAGCAACCTTTTGTAGTAGAACGGGGAATGAGAATTGCTCAATTGATAGTTCAAAAATACCAAGAGGTGGAGTGGGAAGAAGTTGAAGAATTATCTACTACTGTTAGAGGAAGTGGTGGTTTTGGACATACTGGAATTAAGGATTAATTTAATACCTCTTAGCAGTTCTGCATAAAGATATAATGAGTAGTAACTGCTAGGAGGGATAGAATGAAATTAAGTCAACTGCAAGGTAAAGAGATTATAAATATGTATGATGGTCACAGATTAGGTATCTTAGGTGAGTCAGAATTAGTTTTAGATGCTCATTCTGGTGCAATTGAATCGATTATTATTCCTGATCAAGGCGGATTTTTAAGTCTGTTTGGGGAGGAGAAGTATTTGATTATTCCTTGGCAGGCAGTCAAGAAAGTCGGTTCGGAAGTAATAATTATTGAGTTAGAGAATGATTTACAGCCGCAGCGTGCTTCTATATAATGTCAGAATAGTCTTCTTTGCTTTGGGACATAGTAATTTTAAAAGCAAAGGAGGTTGATTTTTATGAAAACAATTGTAGGTGTTTTCGCAGACCATCAGCAAGCTGAAAGTGCTTTAAGTGAATTAAAAGATGCTGGTTATAGTACTGATGAACTCTCTTTAGTAGCTAAAGGTGAAGAAGGTAGAGAGGGAGAGCAGATGGAGATGACTAACCAGAATTTATCTGATGGAGCTGCCACTGGTGGTGCTTTAGGTGGAGCAGCTGGCTTATTAGCTAGTGCTGGAGCATTAGCAATTCCTGGAATTGGCCCTGTTCTAGCTGCCGGTCCAATTGCTGCTGGATTAAGTGGTTCAGTTGCTGGAGGTTTGACTGGTGCTTTAGTTGATTATGGTATTGATGAACAGCAAGGACAAGATTACGCTGAGGAAGTACGTCAGGGTAATATGTTAGCAATCTATGAAGGTGCTGAAAGTAAGGAAGCAGCTAATGAAGTAGCAACGATTATGCAAGGTCATGGTGCAATGGATATTCAGTCTTATTAAGTAAAGCTAAATCATTAGTTAGATAAAAGGAGAGATTTAATCTCTCCTTTTTCTATTTTACCTTGACATTTAACTCTTTTTATTAGAAAATAAAGTATGACTGAGCTAACTGTTAAAATTAAATAGCGATTAAGATGGAGGCTGGAACAGTTATCAGTAATCAAGGAGATAATGACCAAGTTAGTGATTTCTTGAAGAAAGGGACTGTTTCCGAAATCTAAGTTTAGTGGGTCGCTAAGCGGAGATTGGGTTTAAAGTAAATAACTTTAAGACTGTCATTAGAACGCTGATGAAGAGCTATCTTAATCATTATAGGAAAAGAGTAAGATAATATAATGATTGGTGCTTCTACCAATCATTTTTTAATTATTGATCTAGGTTATTGAGTTAGTGGTCTTACATTAGTTTGAAATTTTATTAAGGGAGGGATTGATAAAATGTCAAAGCGGGTATTAGTTAATGGAGCGCGAGGTAAGATGGGCGAAGAAGTGGTTAAGTTAGTCGGCAGAACAGAAGAATTTGAGTTAGCAGCGGTAGTAGATAAATCGGATATTGGCGCAGATATTAATAATCTTTTAAGTTCTCAACTACCAAGTCTTGAGATTCAAGAGGACTTACAGCAGGCAATCAATGACCAACAACCTGATGTAATTGTTGATTTCACTACTCCTCAGGTTGTAATGGAGAATATTGAGACAGGATTAAGTTCAGGTATTGATATGGTAATTGGTACGACTGGAATTACCGAAACAGACATTGACCAGATAGAGGAGTGGAGTAGCAAGTACGATGCAGATATTATTATTGCTCCTAACTTTGCTATTGGTGCAATTTTAATGATGGAGTTTTCTAAAATAGCTGCTAAATATTTTGACCAAGCAGAGATAGTAGAACTACATCATGATCAAAAGATTGATGCTCCATCAGGAACAGCAATTAAGACAGCAGAGATTATTAATCAAGTTCAGGAGTTCTCTCCGTCAGATATTGATGAGATTGAGAAGTTACCAGGAGCGCGTGGTGGAGAACAGGATGGAATTAATATTCATAGTGTACGCTTACCAGGATTAGTAGCTCACCAAGAAGTATTATTTGGTGGAATTGGACAAACTCTGAAGATTAGACATGATTCAATTAATCGCCGTTCCTTTATGCCGGGAGTTAAATTAGCAATTAATAAGCTAGATGAAGTTGAAGGCGTTGTTTATGGATTAGATAATTTAATGGAATTTTAGAATTAGTATGCACTACTTTGGAAGGTTGACCATATAATATAATTGATTACTGATAGTTAAGGAAGGGGATTTAATGGAGTTAAAATTACCTGATGTGACCATTGCTTTATTAGGTGGTGGTCTGCGAGAAGAGATTATGCTTGATTATTTAGTAGCTACTGAGGCTACAGTTAAGACTTTAGGTCAACCTAAAACTAAAAGTTGTGGTATAGAAGCCTGTTCTGAAATAGCAGAGTTAGTTACAGCAGCTGATGTGGTGTTAGCACCAATGACTGGAGTTGATCAACAGGGCTATCTTAAGGCTACTTTTGCTCAGCAGAGTTTAAGATTAGATGAGCAATTCTTTGCTCAATTAGAGCCTGGGACTTTATTTATGATTGGTATAGCAGATAATAAGTTAAAGTCATACTGTCAGGAGTATAGTATAGAGTTAATTCAGTTAGCTAAGTTAGATGAGTTAGCGATTAAAAACTCTATTCCTACTGCCGAAGGGGCAATTCAGACTGCAATGGAAGAATCAGAGATTACTTTACATAGTAATAATTCAATTGTCTTAGGCTTAGGAAGAGTAGGATTAACTCAGGCTAGAATGTTAGCTGGATTAGGTAGTAAGACTTATGGTGCAGCTAGAAAGCCCGGCGTTAGAGCGAGAGCTAAGGAGTTAGGAATTATTCCGGTTAAGTTTGAAGAGTTAGCAGATGTAATTTCTAAGATGGATTTTATCTTCAATACAGTTCCGGCTTTAGTACTTGACCGTAAGATTCTTAAGCAGGTTAAATCAGAAGCTTTAATTATAGATTTAGCCTCTGCGCCGGGAGGAACAGACTTTACTGCAGCTGAAGAATTAGGGCTTAAGGCTAAATTAACACTTGGTTTACCAGGTCAGGTAGCTCCTAAGTCTGCTGGAGAGATTTTAGGTCAGATAGTTCCGCGTTTAATTAAGGAGCGAATATAGTGTCAACCTTCCAAAGGGGGTGCTTAGTTTGGTGTTAGAAGATAGTAAGATAGGTTTTGCAGTGACTGGTTCTTTCTGTACTTTAGAGCAGGTCATACCCCAGATGAAGAAGTTAGCAGATATTGGAGCAGATATTTATCCTATTCTTTCTACAGCAATTCAACAGTTAGATACTAAGTTTGGTAAGGCAAATCAATGGCTTAGCGAGATTAAAGCAGTAACTGATCATTCGCCCATTAGTAGTATCATTGAAGCAGAGCCAATTGGCCCACAACAGTTACTTGACATCTTAGTTGTAGCTCCTTGTAGTGGTAATACTTTAGCTAAGATTGCTAGTGCGATTACGGATAATCCGGTGACAATGGCAGTTAAAGCGCACTTAAGAAATAATCGTCCGGTGGTATTAGCGATTGCTTCGAATGATGGGTTGGGTAATAATGCAGAGAATTTAGGTAAGCTGCTTAATATGAAGAATATCTATTTTGTTCCATTTGGTCAAGATGATCCGCAAGGTAAGATTAATTCTATCATTGCTAGAATGGACTTAATTCCTCAAGCCTTAGAGTATGCTTTAGAGGAACGACAGATTCAGCCGGTGTTAATAGAGTATAAGGGGATTTAGATAGAAAAGGTAAGTTTAATTCAGATTAGTAAGTTAAAGAGTAGATTAGATTAATTTAAAATAACTTTAATAATTTAAATTCGTGATGATAATTGGGAGGTATTAATTATGAAAAAATTTAATGTAGCAGTGGTCGGAGCTACCGGAGCTGTAGGTCGTGAGATGTTAAGTATTTTAGAAGAGCGTGATTTTCCATTTGATCAGTTGAAGCTATTAGCTACAGAACGGTCAGCAGGAACAGTGATGACAGTTAAAGGTGAAGAGTATGAAGTAGAAGTTACTACTCCGGAATCATTTGCAGGGATTGATATTGCATTATTTAGTGCCGGCAGTGGTGCTAGTAAGAAGTTAGCTCCAGAAGCAGTTAAACGTGGAGCGGTAGTGGTTGATAATAGTAGTGCTTTTAGAATGGATGATGAGGTGCCACTGGTAGTACCAGAAGTTAATCCAGAGGATATTACAGATCATCAAGGAATTATAGCTAATCCTAACTGTTCCACTATTCAGATGGTAGCTGCTTTAAAGCCGATCTATGATAAGGTAGGAATTAATCGAATTGTAGTTAATACTTATCAAGCAGTATCAGGAACTGGTAAGGATGCAATGGATGAACTGATAGAGCAGTCTCAAAAGGTGCTTAATGACGAGGATATTGATCCGGAAGTCTATCCACAACAGATTGCTTTTAATGCTTTACCGCACATTGATGTCTTCTTAGATAATGATTATACTAAAGAAGAGATGAAGATGGTTAATGAGACGAAAAAGATTATGAATGACGATACTATTAAAGTGACTGCTACGGCAGTAAGAATTCCAGTCTTAATTGGGCATGGAGAAGCTGTTAATTTAGAGTTAGGTTCAGCTTTAGAAGCAGACAAAGCTAGAGAGTTATTAGATCAAGCTAGTGGAGTAAAAGTAGTCGATAATCCAAAAGAGCTAATCTATCCAACTCAAATAGAGACTGAAGGTAATGATGATGTGTTGGTTGGGCGAGTTCGTAAGGATGAAACGTTAGAAGCAGGTTTAGATCTTTGGATTGTAGCTAATAACTTACGTAAAGGTGCAGCGTTAAATACAATTCAGATTGCTGAAAAGTTAACAGAACTTAACTAGGATCTATTAATATTTGGATCTTATATAAATAATTTAGCAGATTAAGAATGATTATTGGGAGGGTTGGGAATGACTAATTTTGGAGAAGTGATTACAGCGATGGTAACGCCGTTTACTGATGAGTTAGAGGTTGATTATAAGGAAGCAGCGAAGTTAGCAACTTATTTATCTAACCATGGTTCAGACGGTATTTTAGTGTTAGGAACGACAGGCGAAGTGCCTACGTTAAATGAAGCAGAGAAGTTAAAATTAGTTGAGGAAGTCATAGAAGCAGTCGGAGAAGATACTGCAGTGATTGTAGGTAGCGGTTGTTATTCAACTGCTGATAGTATTGAGTTTACTAAAGAAGTAGCTAAGTTAGGCGCTGATGGGGTAATGTTAGTTACACCTTATTATAATAAGCCGCCGCAAAGTGGTCTATATCAGCACTTTAGTCAGGTAGCTGAAGCCACAGAATTACCTGTAATCTTATATAATGTGCCAAGCAGAACAGGTCGTAATATTAAGCCGGAGACTGTAGCTAAGTTGGCTGAGATAGATAATATAGTAGCTGTTAAAGAAGCTAGTGGCGATGTAGAACAGGCTGCTGCTATTAATCGCTTAACTGCTGATGACTTTGTAATTTATAGTGGTGATGATAGTCTAACACTACCTATCTTAAGTGTAGGTGGTAGTGGGGTGATAAGTGTTGCTTCTCATTTAGTTGGTGAGCAGATTAAGGAGCTGGTTACAAGTTATAAAGCTGGTCAGGTGACTAAGGCAGCTAATTTAAATGCTCAGTTAGGTGAACTATTTGATCAGCTATTTATGACTACAAATCCTATTCCGGTTAAGAAAGCGGTCAACTTAATTGGCTTTGAGGTGGGAGATTTACGACCACCGCTTATAGATTTAACTGCACAACAAGAAGAGGAGTTAGTTGCAACGTTAGAGGATTATGATTTGCTCTAAATTTAACAGTGTGTAGCTAATTTAGCTGCACACTTTATTAACTTTAGGGAAGCTTTAGCTTGCTTTTTTCTATATTTTACTTGTTTTAATAAAGGATTTCCTTTATAATAGTAATCAGAGTGTTGTGATACGGATAGTGGTATAGTTTTCAATTAGAAAAGGGATCGGCATTAATATAAATAAGTTAAAGTAGGTATAGTGTAGATATATAAATTATGGAGGTGTTATTTAGTTAGATGTCGCAAAATCAAATAGATAAATTATCTTTTATCCCCTTAGGTGGGGTAAGTGAGATCGGTAAGAACATGATGGTAGTAGAAATAGAAGATGAGATTTTAATAATTGATGCGGGAATTAAATTTCCGGAAGATGACTTATTAGGGATCGATTTAGTAATTCCTGATTTAACTTATTTAAAGAAGAATAGAGATCGGATTAAAGGAATCGTTTTAACTCACGGACACTTAGACCACATCGGTGCTTTACCTTATTTACTCAAAGAGATTAATGTTCCGGTCTATGGTACTAAATTAACACTTGGTTTAGTACGCGGGAAACTTCAGGAACATGGTCTGTTAAAAGATTCATATTTAAAGCATGTTTATCCCGGCCATAAAGTGCAAATTGGTCGTTTTTTTAATGTTGAATTTATTCGGGTAAATCATAGTATTGCTGATTCCTGTGCTTTAGGAGTTCATACTCCGGTAGGAACTTTAGTCTATGCTAGTGACTTTAAGTTTGACCAGACACCGGTTAATGGACAAATGGCAGATCTACATCGTTTAGCTGAATTAGGAGATGAAGGAGTTTTAGCTTTATTCTCTGATAGTACCAATGCAGAACGTGAAGGTTATACTATGTCCGAACAGGTTGTTAGTGAGACGATTGATGAGATCTTTAGTGATTCAGATGGTCGGATTATAGTTGCTTCTTTTGCTTCGAATATTGATCGGATTCAACAATTCTTCCAATCTGCTTTTGACCATAATCGCAAGGTTGCAGTAACAGGACGCAGCATGGTTAATAATGTGGAGATTGCTAATGAGCTTGGTTATTTAGATATTCCTGATGATATGTTAGTTGATTTAGGAGATCTAAAGGATTTAAATGATGATGAAATAGTGTTGATTACTACTGGTAGTCAAGGGGAACCAATGGCAGCATTGACTCGTATGGCGCGTGGAGACCACAGACATATCAATATTAAGACTGGAGATACTGTGGTAGTTTCTGCGACAGCAATTCCTGGTAATGAGAAGTCAGTTGGTAAGACAATTAATAAGCTCTTTAAGCGAGGCGCAGAAGTGATTTATGAATCTGTTTCAGGGGTTCATGTATCTGGTCACGCTAGTCAAGAAGAGTTAAAGTTAATGTTGAATTTAGTCAAGCCTAAGTTCTTTGTACCAGTACATGGTGAGTATCGTCACTTACATTGTCATGCTAAGTTAGCTGAAGAAGTAGGGATTGATAGAGAGAATGTCTTTATTACTGAACCAGGTAATATATTAGAGTTTAGTAATGATAATGGGCATGCTGTTGGTTCGGTTAATGCCGATCAAGTATTAGTCGATGGGTTAGGTGTTGGTGATGTAGGAAATATTGTGCTTCGTGATCGCCGTTTATTATCAGAAAACGGAATTTTAATTGTGGTAATTACTATTAATGACCAAGGAGAGATTATTGCCGGTCCTGATATTATCTCTCGTGGTTTTGTCTATATTCGCGAGTCAGGAGAGTTGATTGCTTCAGCAACAAGAAGAGTTGAGAGAGCTTTAGAGAAGTGCGAAGAGAATAATGTTACTAAGTGGTCAACTTTAAAGTCCGAAGTTAAGGACGCTTTAGGTAGCTTTATCTACCATAAGTTACAACGGCGACCGATGATTTTACCGTTGATTATGGAAGTATAAATTAGATAGCTGATTTTAAACAGGTAGAGAAATTAATTTCTCTACCTGTTTTTCTATATTTTTAGATTTTAATTAAAAGTGACCTTCAATCTATATTTTATTAGAGGAGATTACTTATAGGTTATTTAATATTAATTAATAGCAAGGTTGTTGAATACAAAGAATTAAGATGCTTTTTAACTACATATTTTTATAGAATATTGTGGTTTGGAATTAGTTCCATTTGCTGTTGCAATTTAAAGTTGATTCAGCAGTCTAAATAGTAGTAAATATAGGAGGTTAGTTTATGTCTAATAAAATATCAATTGATTATATACTTGATGTATTATCTGATTTAGAAGTTGCAGCTTTATTGGTTAATGACTCCTCCCAATTGATAGATTGTAATAGAACTTTCTATCAATTAACTAATTATTCAAAACAACAAATAGGGAATAACGATTTTGAACGTTTCTTTACTACTAAGGCAATTAAGCGTTTAAAAGAAGTTTGTGCTGAACTGCAAGAAAATGATGCGGATTATAGATTATTATCTGATTTAGAGTTAGTTACTGCTGCTAAAGAACTTAGATTAGTAGATTTAACTCTGCATCAGTTAAAAAATGAAGGACAGTTCTTACTAACTTTAGAATTAAATCATTATCACCGTAGCAATTTAGAGCGAATTAATATGTATCAGGCTATCTTTAATAATACGCAGGATGCTATCTTCTTACTAAGAGTGGATAATAAGCAAGAATTTAGATTTCAACTGCTTAATCCAACTTATGAAGAGTTAACTGGACTTAGTACTGAAGAAGTAAGAGATAAGACTCCACAAGAAGTATTTGGTTTAGAAGTTGGTAGTGAGTTAGCAAATAATTATCAGCAATGTTTAGAAGCAGAAGAAACAATTTCTTATGAAGAAGAGCTAGAGACACCGAAAGGTAAGAAGTGGTGGGCAACTAAGTTATCACCTGTCTTTGATGAGGAAGAGGTAGTACAGATTGTAGGATCTGCACGTGATATTACTGAGATTAAGGAGAATGAGCAGCGAATTAAGAATATCAGTTTTCGCGATCAGCTAACTGGGCTTTACAATCGCAGGTATTATGAACAGGAGCTAGAACAATATAATGTAGAAAGTGAGTTACCAATTAGTCTAATTATTGGTGATGTCAATGGACTTAAGATTACTAATGATATTTTCGGTCATCAAGCTGGTGATCGTTTATTAAGGGAGGTAGCTCAGATTATAGAAGCTAATGTGCGAGAGGATGATATAGTTGCCCGGTGGGGTGGTGATGAGTTTGGTATTCTACTTCCTAATACCAGTCAGGAGAAATCATATCGAATTCTAGAGCGGATTAAACAAGCATTTAAAACAGATGACTTTGATTTAATTCCAATTAGTGTAGCTTTTGGAGTAGCAACTAAAGTTAAAGGAGATAAAGATATAGAGGCAGTCTTTAGAAATGCAGAAGATCAGATGTATGAGAATAAAGAAGTAATTAAAAGTAAGTTTAATAACCGTTTATTGCAATCTTTATCTAATAAGTTAGAAGAGAGTAATTATAATATAGTTAATCACACTCTACAGATGGCAAATTTAGGAATGAGATTTGCAGATAAATTAGAACTAACTGATTCAAAAAAGGAATTATTAGAGTTAGCAATTGAATTTCACGATATTGGCAAGTTAGCTTTAGAAGATAATATTAATGATAGTTTGAAATTAACTTCAGAACATTTAAAGAAGTTTAAAAGACATTCAAAATTAGGCTATAAAGTTGCTAACTACTTTAAAGTTTTGAATCCAGTAGCAGATGTAATTTTAAGTCATCACGAGTATTGGGATGGTAGTGGTTATCCTGAAGGATTGTCAGGGGAAGAGATTCCTTATTTAGCTAGGATAGTCGCTATTTTAGATTTCTATGATGCTTTGACTTATCAGGGAATTAATCATGACCTAGATTTGATTACTACACGACGTAAGTTAAATCAAGAAGCAGCTTTAAAATTAATTGAATCTTATGGTGGTAAGTATTTTGATCCGGACTTAACAGAGAAGTTCATTGACTTAATGGTTGATTAAAGAATAGCTAGCGTAGAGAATTAATTCTAAAAATAATCTAAGTGGAGTGGTAGCTGTGACAGGTAGTTATGAAGGCGGTAAGGTTAAAAATATTAGTAAGGTATTTAGTATTATTGCAAAATATAATGGTGACTTACTACCGCGAGTTGAGTTAGACCACCTATATGTAGTTTTAAATGAGAATAGATTAACAGCTGAGGATAAGGAGGTGATTAATAATCTCGGTTGGAAGATTAAAGAGTATGAGTGTGGAGAAGTGATTATTGGTTATGATTTTTGGGAAGGCGATAGCTATGAATAATATTTTTAAAGGGGGTAAGAATAGTTAATGTCTGAGAAGTTAGCAGGTCTATTTAATACTTATAAGGTAGAATGGCTTGACGGCAAGATTCTTTATCAATTAGGCATTTCTTTATTACAGTTAGTAGCAGTTATAATTATGATTAAGTTATTACTTAAGTTATCGACTGTTTTGATTAATAAATTATTTCAAAACAAGGACAAGTATGATAAGTATACCCAACAGCGTAATGACACTTTAGAAACGGTCTTAGAGAGTGCAACTAGATATATCCTCTACTTTATTGGTGTGACAATGAGCTTAGAAGTTTTAGGAATTCCTACTACCTCAGTGCTAGCTGGTGCTGGAGTTATAGGGCTGGCAGTAGGTTTTGGTGCGCAAAGTTTAGTTAAAGATGTAATTACTGGTTTCTTTATTCTTTTTGAGAAACAGTTTGTAATTGGCGACTATATTAAAGTGGCTGATAAAGAAGGAATTGTTGACGAGATTGGTTTAAGAGTAACTAAGGTTAAGAACTTTGATGGTGACTTACATATTATTCCGAATGGTAATATTGGACAAGTTACTAACTTAACAGCTAATTCCAGACGGGTATTAGTTGATGCAGCAATTGATTATGATCAAGATATTCAAGAAGCTACTGCAGTTTTAGAAAATTTATGTGAAGAGATTAAAGAGGAGTATAGTGATATTATTAATGATGGGCCTAAAGTTTTAGGAGTACAAGAATTAGCAGCTTCAAGTGTCAATATTAGAATAGTAGCAATGGCAGAGGCAATGGAATCTTGGCAAATGCAGAGAACAATTAAGCAAAAAGTTAAAGAAAGATTTGATGAGGTAGGAATTGATATTCCGTATAATCATTTGACTGTAGTTGATAAAGAATAAAAGCTGTATAGTAAAAATAGGGCAACTACTTGGGAGGGTAGTTGCCCTAGATAAATAAAAGTATAAAATTTAAGTATTTACAGTAGGTAACTAAAATATATATTAACTACAAGGGGAGGATAACCCTCTATCTGTATTATATGTGAAGTCCTTAACAAAGTCAAGTGAAAAAAATAATTTATTTAATTTAGTTATTATTTGCTCTGTAACTAACTTTTTTAAGTATAAAGCTAAGCTCTTTTACTTATATTAATTATAGACTTTTACAAAGGAGCTGATAATTAATATGACGAAGAAAAAAGAAAGAGATAAGAAATCAAGAGATGAACGCAGAAAGATTACTAAAAATGATCAAGAATCTTCTGATTTAAACTCTATTTTAGAGAAGGAAGATAATCAGAACTTAAGAGGAGAGAAGAGAAAGAAGAAAAAGAAGAAGGACAAGTCAGAGATTAATCCTAGCTAACTCTTTAAGCCCTGTATTGGTGTCAATGCAGGGCTTAATTTATGATAAATGGAGGAGAATACATTAATATATAGAAAAACATTCAATGATAAGCTATAAATAGTGATTTATAAGCGGGAATTAATTAAAGTGGTTAATAAATTTATAGTTGCTGTAGTATAGATGATAAGGTGCAATTAGATTAAATAAAGTTAGAGTAAAACAGCCGGCAATAAGTATTTATGAACTAGGAGAGGATAAGATGATAGAGCAAGAAGATGATCAATTAGATGTTTCTTTATTTGAAATGATTATGTGCTTATCAGATGCTATGGATTTAGTCAGTACAGTGGTTAATGGACATCATAAGCGTGTAGCTTACATAGCTACCACAATTGCTAAAGAATTTGGCTTGTCGGCTGAAGAGCAGCGCCATATAACTATAGCAGGAGCATTACATGATGTAGGGGCTTTTTCTTTACAAGATCGATTAAATGCTTTAGAGTTTGAGATACTAGATTATTCTGAGGAATTAGGATTGAGTAAACATGCTGAATTAGGTTACTGTTTAATTAAAAATTTTGAGCCTTTTTATAAGATAGCACCTTTGATTCGTTATCATCACTTATATTGGGGTCATGGGGCTGGTAGAGAGTTTTGCGATCATTCAGTACCATTAGCAAGTCATATTCTACACTTAGCTGATCGGATAGAGGTGTTATTAGATACTGATCGCGAAATATTAGGTCAGGTAGCAGAAATCAAAGAGGATATAGCAAAACGTAAGGGGGAACAGTTCCATCCACAGTTGGTTGCTGCTTTTAACCAAGTGGCTGGTCGGGAGGCTTTTTGGTTTGATATTATCTCAGGTGCAATTGATCATATCTTAGCTGAAAAGTTAAAGCGGGTTGAGATTTCATTAAATTTAACTGGATTACATGACTTAGCTAAGTTATTTAGTCAGATTATAGATTTTAGAAGTCGTTTTACTGCTTCACACTCTAGTGGTGTGGCTGCTGTAGCAACTAAGTTGGCTAATTATGCTGGGTTATCAACTTATGATCAACGAGTGATGAAGGTTGCTGGTTATTTACATGATTTAGGTAAGCTAGCTGTACCGCCAGAGATTTTAGAGAAGAAGGGTGGTTTAACTGATAAAGAGTTTAATATTATGAAGCAGCATGTCTACTATACTTACCATACTTTAGATCGAGTAGAGGGATTAGCTAGGATTAATCAGTGGGCTGCACTTCATCATGAACGGATAAATGGTCAAGGTTATCCGTTTCATTATCAAGATGAGGATTTGAGTTTAGGATCGCGCATTATGGCGGTAGCAGATGTCTTTACTGCTATAAGTGAGGATCGTCCTTATCGTGCTGGAATGGATAAGGAACAGATTCTAGATGTATTAGAGGATATGGTAGCGAATCGAGGTTTGGATGAAGAACTAGTGACTTTATTAGTTGATAATTTTCAGCAGATTAATAAGCTGCGTCAAAGAACTCAACAGCGCGAGACTGAGGAGTATAAGGATTTCTTACGTGAGAGTAATTAATTATTAATTGTGGTATATTTTCTTTATTTTAATCATAAAGTTAATCAGGTAGTGTATTTAATATTTTTTAGTGTAAAGA